>JAHFHR010000082.1 GCA_023246815.1 bacterium
TATGTTGATTTAGTCCTTGCTCAAGTCCTGGGTGCTGATATTTACACCACACATATCAACCAAGAAAAAATTTCTAATCTTGGTTTTTCAACGGACAATATCTTTAGTATTGGGCGCGCGCCGGTCAATCAACCATTGCGCAATGAAGCAGCGCATCAGCGATTTAAGCGTCTGAATTTGGGCACTCGTTACGATGCCTATATTATTGCTGGTGACTGGGCAATGTCTGCTGCGATACATAACAAACCAAATCTTTGGTACATTTATTCTCCGGCCCGTGAAATTTGGGATGCTCACGAATTTACCCGTCAGACATTGGTACCTACATTAGCTCGCCCTTTATTTACGGCTTGGGCAAAGCATCATCGCAGACAAACGTTACAGAACCTGCAGCACGTTAATCGCTTTGTTGCTATTTCCGAGAATGTTCGTTCTCGGGTGCAGCATTACTTGGGGCGTGATGCCGTAGTAGTTCACCCACCGACGGATACTCAGCGTTTCAGATATCAGGAAAGTGGAAATTTTTGGTTGTCAGTTAATCGGTTGTTCCATCATAAACGGGTTGAGTTACAGCTTCAGGCGTTTTCGATGTTACCCGAGGAGCAGCTAGTGATTGTTGGCTCGTATGAGCGTTCACGCCATTTTCGTCGCTATGCTCAAGAGATGGAGCGGCTTAAGCCCGCCAATGTAACCTTGCTGCACTGGGTTGACGCTCCCGCGCTTGTTGATTTATACGCTCGTTGTCGAGGATTTTTAACCACTTCAATGGATGAAGACTATGGAATGGGACCGGTTGAGGCAATGGCTGCAGGAAAACCGGTGATCGCTCCGAATGAAGGAGGGTACCGTGAAACCGTTATTGATGGTCAAACTGGGGTGTTAATTGACGCTATCACCCCTGAAAAAATAGTAGCCGCTATACGTGCCATTGGTCCTCGTGCTGCTGAATATAAAATAGCCTGTCAAAAACGAGCCCAACAGTTTGATGTATCGATTTTTATTTCTAAAATGAAAGAGCAGATTAGTAAGCTTGAGTCTCGATAAATGAAGCCAATGATTTCTGTTATTATTCCAGTATATAACGGCGCAGGGACGCTTCGTGCGTGCCTTGCATCAGTGCTGGCGCAGGCACATCCTAGCTTTGAAGTGATCGTGGTTGATAATAATTCTACTGATACCTCAGCTTCGATTGTTATATCTTTTGGTAGTAAGGTACGATGTGTACGTGAACCTAAGCAGGGTCGTGGTGCCGCACGAAATGCTGGCATTGCCGTCGCTGTCGGCGACAGTATTGTTTTTACTGATTGTGACTGTATTGCCTCGCCCGACTGGCTTTCGCGATTAACTCAACCACTTATCGCTGGACAGGCTCTGGCCGCGACCGGTTTTCATGACGCCGCCGCCGGTAATTATTGGGCACGGCAGATCCAGCAGCGAGATTGTATTTATTTTAATCGAGTCCGTGACGGTGACCACATTCTCCACGTTGATACTAAAAATTTTGCTATCGATGGTACACTAATGCGTGCGATGTTATTTGATGAAAGGTTACAGAATATGGAAGACTATGATCTTTGCCTTCGGCTTACGGCTGCTGGTGTGCCTATTTTATTTACTCCCGACGCAGTAGTGGCCCACCATCATCGTTCATCGTTGCGTACGGTGCTTAGTACCAATTTTTCTCGCGGCTTTTGGATTGGGCGTATCCACCGTCTTCATCCTGTTTATCACGCGGTACCACCAATGCTTGAGAGTTTTAAGATCTGGAATGCCGTTAGTCTTCCGCTGTGGTTGCTGTATCAGTTATTTCGTCATCCCTGGAATTTTCCCTATCTTTTAGCGTCAGAAATTAGCTGGCGGTTTGGGGCGGTCTGGCAATTTTTTAAAGTATGAAATCTTTCTCTAAAAATGTACTCGTTACTTTTGTTGACCAGCATCGGTTGGCTGCGGCACAGCAATTGTTTGTTAGCGCCCATCTCCATGGTGGTTGGTCTGGTGATTATCTATTATTAACCACGAACGATACTCCTGATAGCGTACTTAGTTGGTTTTATCAGCAGGGAGTGGTTGTAAAAAAATTACCAATTCCTGTTTATTACGCCGGGGCGACTGGATTTCCGCTTACTATTTATGTAATGTTGCATTTGTTTACGCCACTGGTTAAACCCTGGGATCAGGTGGTCTTTTTGGATTCAGACTGTATTGTGCGTGCTTCGCTTGATGGGTTAACCACGGTCACTACATTTTCAGCGGTGACTGACGCGATGCGCATCACTCTTGGTGACCAGTTCCGCTGGCAGTTTGTTCAGGAGTCTATCGCCTCGTTGTATCAACTTTCTCCAATTTCTTATCTAGAATACAAGAATACCTATTCCCGATTGAAACAAGCGTACGCATTGCATCAGCCGTCATTTAATCTTGGGGTGCTCGCCTTTCCGACATCGCTGATAACTACCGACACATCTGCTGGCATAAAAAAAATATACGAAACATACGGCAAGATTGGTGCGTTTGCAGTCCAGAGTGAGCTTAACCTTTTTTTTGCTGGTCGGTGGAATGCACTGCCCGCCGCATACAATGCGTTTGCCCACTATTGGATGATTCGCTATGGAATTACCCAGCACCACATTGATGGGGTGGTACTGCATTTTGCTGGACCATCAAAGCCGTGGGAGACTGATAATTTATTTTATGCTGAATGGAAGAACAATTTTGATGTGGCTGATACAGTTGACTTGCGCACATCCCGCAATGCAACGCGTTTTTGGACGGACGCAGAACTAGAGTCTTATCAACTTTTTATTGATACTCAACATTTTGAATACACCATCTGGTTTGTGGTTGATCGTAGTCTTGGCAACCTCGGCAAGGCAGTTCGTTGGTGCTCACCACGACTGTATAACCTCATGAAACGACTGATTGTAGGATAGACGGCAATGGTATATCATAAGGTAGTAATTTGTTTACTTGTATGAATACCGCTACCATTGGCCTCGGCGTTGACCTTGAAGAAAATAAGCGTTTTTTAGGGTTGGATCGCGTTGCTGACCGACCATTTTTAGAAAAAATTTTTACCCCACAAGAGCTGGACTACTGTTTTAGTAGACCGTTACCGGCACAACATTTATGCGCACGATTTGCTGGCAAGGAAGCGGTGATTAAAGCTCTGCGTCAGTGTGGGCAAGCTATTACGAGCTATCAGGACATTGAAATTAGTCATGCCGCTGACGGCGCACCGGTTGTTACTCTTGCTCATCGTCCAACAGTACGCATTACCATCAGTCTTTCACACAGCGCTCAACAATCAGCGGCGTTTGTGTTGATTAGTTTATAGCTATGGGTATCAAGCAGCAGGTCATTACTATTTTTCAAGACGCCATTGAGCATGAGATTGACCCAGATGTGCTGGCGCTTGATGTTCCTCTAAAGAATATTCCATATGTTGACTCCTTAGTCATTTTAAAGTTTGTCTCTGGCATTGAAACAACATTTAATGTATCAGTGTCAATGGTTGAGGTTGATAGTGTATTTCGTAGTCTTGGTTCAGTGATTACGTATCTTGAAGATCGTTCACGTGTATGACTACTTTTGTTGACCCAAAAAATTTACTGGCCACCATGGCCGCTGAACAGTCGGGTACGCCTGCCTTGGTTATTGGTGGCGCTACTCTTAATTACCAACAGTTTTTAGCTTTGGTTGAAAAAGCTGAGATTGAATTGAGGCAGTTTGGCGTGAAAGCTGGTACTACGGTTGGATTGATGCTACCAAATAGTCTTGAGCTGATGGTGCTTGCCCATGCGATACTGCGATGTGAAGCAGTCATGTTCCCGATTGCGCCGAC
>JAHFHR010000083.1 GCA_023246815.1 bacterium
TTTTTGAATGAATTGTTGAAGGCCTTCTTCACCGTCAATCGTAAATCCGGCCGCTTGCGGATGACCACCAAACTTTTTTAGAAAATCGGCGCACTGTTCAATCGCTTCAATGACGTTAAACTCAGCAATACTGCGAGCCGAACCGATAATTTCACCTTTAAATCGGCTAATCACCAGCGTTGGCCGATGAAACTCATCAGCAATCTTCCCAGCTACTAAGCCAACAATACCAGTCGGCCATTCCTCTCCCACGACGATCAGAATATTCTGATCTTTGAAAGTACCAATTTGTTTACGTGCTTCATCGCGAATTTTCTCAGTGATCTGCTGACGTTCTTGATTGGTTTGTGAAAGTTCTTGTGATAAACGAGTAGCTTCGGTTTCGTCTTGTGTGGTCAGTAGTTCATAGGCGGTACTGGCATGGTTTAATCGGCCGGCAGCATTTAAACGTGGCACAATCTGCCAACCAACCACTCGTTCATCAATGTGGTTAGTTTTGTTATTCAATGATGCCAGTAATTTCTGTAAACCAATGCGCCGGGTTCTATTGATAACGACCAGACCATAGGTGGCAAACACACGATTCTCTCCAAGGAGTGGTTGAATGTCGGCAATAGTACCGATGGCCACCAAATCCAGCAGCCACTTTTCAAACCCCTCGGCAAGTTGCGTGACCTTACATGACGCATGTCGTGCAACCAATGCCTGCGCCACCTTAAACGCCACGCCAACACCGGTTAAATCTTTAAATGGATAGGGTTCACCGGGCACGTTTTGATTGATAATCGCATACGCTTTTGGTAACGATACTGGCGCGTGGTGATGGTCGGTGATGATGACATCAACATTTTGTGCGTTTAAAATATCAATCTCCGCCCCGCCGGTAATTCCACAGTCAACGGTAATCACTAAGGTAACTCCATCATCAGCAATTTTTTTAACTGCTACTGGATTAAGCCCATAGCCCTCAGTTTCACGGTATGGGATGTAGCGATCAAGATGGGTTGCACCAAGAGCAGTAAGCGCCTCAATCATCACTGCGGTTGAGGTAACACCGTCGGCATCATAATCGCCATACACCATAATGTGCTCCTGAGCTTCAATGGCACTAAGGATTCGCTTAACAGCCTTGTCCATCTGGGAAAACAAAAAGGGATCATGAAGATCCGTCATATAGTCGGGGCTCAAAAATCCATCAATAACTGCCTGGGTGGTCAGACCTCGGTTAACCAGCAGCTGTAGCACAATTTGATTCAATTCGGGAAATCGTGCTTGCAGATCTACTGAAACCGGTTCAGCCATCTTCCATATCTTTTGCATAGGGTATTATTGTACCATAGTTTTATCAGAGGCTAAAACTTGAAAAGCCTGATAAAAATTGTTAAAATATAGGTATTATGAGAGCGCAACAACGACGAAAAATGGTCAAAATCGTGTGGATAATTATGTCCGTGATTATGGTGTTGAGTATGGTGCTATTTGCCTCGGGCGGGTACTTCTTATAAAGTTCCGTTGGATACTAAAACAACAAAGACCCCTAAAAAATAAAACCCCCTGACTAAGGGGGTTTTAAAGAGATTAGTTATTCCAAGTATGCGCTTTTTCAATAATATCTTTAATAAATTTTTGTTTTTCGGCCGTATAGGAGTTCCTGTCATTTTTGTACTTTTTGGCAAGTGCCAACTTTAATTTAGAATATTTTTTAGCGTCCTCTTTATGGGTTCTTAAATACTCACAAAATAAGATGCTATCTACCCATTCTGGGCTATCTTTTTCTACTAAACTTAAATGAAATAATCTCTTTTCTTTTGGACCTTTTACAAAAAAGATTCGTTCTGCTTTAAAAGGTAGCGGACTATACCCATATCCAATTGAGCTAAGTAGTGGCGTAATTTGTTTGGCTTCTGATAATGATTTAACGGCAACTAAAATATGAATAATCGGCTTTGCATACATGCCAGGAATTGATGTACTCCCGATATGGGCGATGTCAAAAATATAGCGGTCAATAGTGGCGAGAACAATTTTTTCCTCCGCTTTATATAATATTTCCCACTCGGGGTTATAGCGAACTAGTTTTACGGTTCCTTGTTTTAGCCCAAGTTTACTTTTGTATTCAGGCATATACTTGGTTAAAATTTGTCGTACTCGCTCTCTACTAATTCTAAAAGTCTCTCCTATTTCCTGGAGAGTTTTACCCTCATTTCTCATCTTAATCATTTCAGTTTTCCGAGGAGTAATTTTTATGTCCATGTGGTAAATTACTACTTCTTCAATACCGCCATAAAAGCTTCCGGCGGAATATCCACTTTCCCGGTTCCCATAGCCATCATCTTCTTCTTACCTTTTTTCTGCTTTTCAAGCAGTTTACGTTTGCGGGTATAATCTCCGCCGTAGAGTTTAGCGGTCACGTCCTTACGCAATGCTGAGATGCGCTCAGCAGCAATAACTTTACCGCCAATGGCAGCCTGAATTTTCAACACAAACTGCTGTCGCGGCATAGTTTCTTTGAGTGAATTAACGATTTTTTTACCAACCGCAAACGCTTCGTCTTCATAGACGATGGAACTCAAGGCCTCTACTTTGTCATCAGCAATCAGCACATCAAGACGAACAATATCTGCAGATTTATACTGATAAAAATCGTAGTTCAGCGAAGCATAGCCGGACGAGATGCTTTTTAATTTATCATAAAAATCAACCAGCAATGACGTCAATGGTACGCGATAGTGGAGCACCGCGATATTGTCGTCAAGATATTCGGTAGTTAGATACTCGCCACGTTTTTGAGAGACCAACTGCATAATGCCACCAAGATAGGCTTTTGGTGAAAAAATATCAACCGTCATGATTGGTTCTTCAACGCTCGCAATGCGATCTTGTGACGGGAGCGCTTGAGGACTGTAAATGGTGGTAGTGGTACCGTCAGTCTGGGTTACGCGATACGCAACGCTGGGTACGGTAACGATTAAGTCAAGGTCAAACTCTCGCAGGAGTCGCTCCTGAATCACCTCAAGATGAAGTAGTCCTAAAAAGCCACAGCGAAAACCAAAACCAAGTGCTTGAGAATGCTCTGGCTCATAGCTCAAAGCAGCGTCATTTAATTTCAGTTTTTCAATACCTTCGCGCAAACGCGGATATTCATCACCCTCTTTGGCAAAGAGCCCAGCAAACACCATTGGTTTAACCTCTTGATAGCCCCGCAGGGGTTCAACAAGCTGTGTTGCAACAGTGTCACCAACACGACAGTCTTTAATATCTTTAAGCCCGGTCACAAAGTATCCAATCTCTCCGGCTTCAAGTATGTCTGTTTTGATCATTTTAGGTTCGTAGTAACCAACTTCCAGCACCTCGGTTTTTTTATCGGTAAACATCAACGTGACACTGTCCCCTGCCTTGAGCGTTCCATCAACCACCCGAATCTGGGCTACAATACCGCGATATTCATCAAAGTATGAATCAAAAATAAGGGCACGCAATGGCTTATGCTTGCTATCAGTCGGCGGTGGCACCCGATCTATGATAGCTTGTAGTAAAGTATCAACATTTTTTCCGGTTTTTCCAGAGACTGCAACAACTTCTTCTGGTGTGCAGTCAGTAAGTTTGCAGATCTCCTCGGTTATTTTAGGAATATCCGCATTTGGTAAATCAATTTTATTTAATACGGGAACAATGGTTAGCCCCTGCTCAATAGCTAAATAAAGATTAGCAACAGTTTGAGCCTGCACCCCTTGAGTAGCATCAACAAGCAGTATCGCGCCTTCAACCGCGGCCAAGCTGC
>JAHFHR010000017.1 GCA_023246815.1 bacterium
AACAAAAGATTAAGGGCAATCTGCAAATCTTCATGGACGCGGCCAAGGGGCGAAAGGAACCAATTGAGCACGTACTGCTCTATGGTCCACCCGGACTAGGCAAAACAACGCTAGCTCACATTATCGCCGCCGAGATGGGCGTTAGCATCCGCGTCACGTCTGGTCCGGCCCTTGAACGTAGCGGTGATCTGGCGGCAATTTTATCAAATCTGCAGGAAGGTGATATTTTATTTATTGATGAAATCCACCGGATGAATAAAATTATTGAAGAGGTGTTGTACCCAGCGATGGAAGACTTCGCTCTTGATATCATCATCGGCAAGGGTCCATCAGCCCGCACGCTCCGACTGGAACTGCCCCGCTTCAGTATCATTGGCGCCACTACTAAAGTATCACTATTGTCATCTCCGTTGCGCGACCGTTTTGGCAACATCTACCACTTGAATTTTTACGAAAATGAAGAAATCAACCAGATCGTCAAACGCTCAGCACACCTGTTAAACATCACGCTTGACTCACCGGCGACCCAACAGATTGCTACGCGTGCCCGCAAAACACCGCGCATCGCCAATCGGTTACTCAAGCGCGTACGCGACTTTGCTCAGGTCAAAGGCGCCAGCACAGTTGACGAATCAGTCGCCGAACAAGCACTCGCGCTTCTTGATGTTGATCGGCATGGCCTTGATGCTATTGATCGAAAAATTTTAGAAACTATTATTAATAAATTTGGGGGTGGGCCTGTGGGGCTTAATACCATTGCCGCGGCTACTGGTGAAGAAGAAGCAACGATTGAAGATGTTTATGAACCATTTCTAATACAGCTCGGCATGCTCCAGCGCACTCCCAAAGGTCGTGTCGCAACTGAGCATGCCTATGAACACTTAGGAATCAAAAACATACGTCCACAAAATACCTTATTATAAAATAATAACGGCTAACAAAGTCTAAGCTCTACTAACTCTACCAGCTTACCTCGCTCGATCCCTTCTTATGGTCGGCATTCCTCTCGCAATTTTCTACTACCTCTACCTCGCGTGTGTTGTCGGTTTTTTACTATTTACTTTTTTCAACGTCTACCATATAATCCGTTTTGGATTTTTAACCGTTGGCAGTATCAGTATGATAGTATGCTACCTTGGTGGATCAATTGCCATCATCGCGGTGTCATGGTTTTACATCAATGTGATTGACTGGGGTCAAGTCATTCCGTTCACCATCATGGGAACATTCCCCCAATAATATGCTCGCATTCTACATCCCCCATCGCAAAGAAGGAGAAACACTGGTAATGCTACTACGCCGACATCCATTTGTTATTGTCACTAAGCTGGCATTTTGGGTGGTGGTCGCCGTGGCGCCAGTGGTGTTTTACTTCTTAGCAAAAGACGCCACACCATTTGTTTTCAACAATAGTGTTGTCTACCCCATCGTCGTGCTATTTACCAGTGTCTATTACCTATACCTCTGGCTGTTTGCGTTCCACAGCTTTGTTGACTACTATCTTGATGTCTGGATTGTTACCAACTACCGCATTATTAACATTGAGCAGCGTGGGTTGTTCTCCCGCACCGTTTCCGAACAAGAGCTGGACAGGATCCAGGACGTCACCTCAGAACTCAAAGGTTTTTTTTCAACCATGCTTGACTTTGGTACCGTCTACATTCAAACGGCCGGCGAGCAAGTGCGCTTCGTGTTCAAACAAATTCCTGACCCCTATGGTGTGTCCCGAGAGATTACAAAACTTGCCGAACAGCGTCGGCAAGCTCACCAGGAGACTGAACAAAAAATTCCAACCCAACCCCCAGCTCAGTCATAAGAGCGCCCACTATACAAAACAAAACTCCACGCACAGTAATCGTATGTGGAGTTTTGTGGATATGCCAGGTCTAGTAACGTGGTGTACTATCGACTCAGATACCCCCTGGTAATATGGGGGCTGATGAATTGACCGGGCTCAAAGGCAACCGGCTCAGTACCAATGGTACTGGTCGACATTGTAGCAGGCGTGGCAACCTGCTCAGCCTTGGTGACAAGGCTCAGTGCAAAGCTTACTGCTAGCACTACTAAAAAAGCACCGGAAGCGCTCAATGCCAATCGCTGAAGCGATATGACGCGTTCCTGGTGCGGCTGTGCCATTCCAAAAAGAGAGAGGACATCATGTCCGGGGTGAACCTTTTGCATAGATTTTTTTATTTTTGTTTTATAAAAGAGAGCTTTTGCGAACTCTCTACAGTCATAATAGCATACATTTTCACTTTTGTCAACAACAAATTAATGCTATGATGCCCTATATGCTTGAGGCGAAAAAAGTCGCACACAATACTATTATACAAATGATTGGCAAGGCCGCCACCACCGCCATTGCGCTGGTGGCCTTTGGTATCATGACGCGCCATCTGGGACAAGAAGGCTTTGGATTTTTTTCCACCATTTACGCATTTCTAGCAATCTTTGGTATTTTGATTGATCTTGGACTACAAATGACCACCACCAAATTAATTGCTGACCCGCGTGAGAACGAAACAGAAATTTTGAGTAACGCACTGACCATCAGGCTGGTAGCATCGGTAATTTTTCTTGGCCTTGCGCCGCTGGTGGTGATGCTGTTTCCCTACGCACCGGTCGTCAAGCAGGGCGTGGCGCTGGCAGTGATTGGGTTTGTATTTGCCTCGCTCACCGCTACGATCACCAGTTTTTTTCAAAAGAATCTGGTGATGCACCAAGTAGTTGTTGCGGAAATCGTCGCCAAGATAGTATACCTAGTAGCAATGCTGGTAGCGATCAGAGCGCAACTTGGATTGCTCGGCATCATTGGAGCGGTAGTGATTGATAGCGTGCTCACCTTTTTAATTCTCTACTATTTTGCGAGTCGACCGGCACTGCTGCGGCTCACCTATAACCTACGCGTCTGGAAAAAAATTCTGGTGCAGACCTGGCCGATTGCCGTAACCATTGCGCTTAACTTGATTTACTTTAAAGGTGATATCTTTATCATGTCGCTAATCAGAAGTCAGGCGGAAGTCGGCCTGTACGGTGCTCCCTATCGCGTACTGGAAGTGATGATTAACATCGTCTACTTATTCCTAGGGCTACTACTACCAATCATTGTCGCGAGCTACGCCGCCAAGAATTTTGAAAAAATAAAAACGACGCTGCAAACATCCTTTGACGTACTCGTTATGGCCAGTATCCCGATGATCGTTGGCGGACTATTTCTAGGACGGCCACTGATGCTACTGATGGCTGGACCAGCGTTCGCGGTTTCCGGAGATATTATCAAAATTCTATTTTTTGCCACGGCCGCCATCTTTTTTGCGTCGCTTTTTGGCTATGTTATTGTGGCTATTGATCGCCAGCGTGAAATGATTAAATTTTATGCCCTCAATGCAACCCTTTCAATTGCTGGGTATAGCTACTTCATTGTACACTTTGGAGTCTGGGGTGCGGCCTGGATGACGGTTGCTACGGAATTGTTCATGTTGATCACTGCGATGTATGTCGTTCACAAACACCTAAAATTTTTTCCCAACCTACGGTTTATGGGAAAAGCACTTGGCGCAAGTATAGTAATGGCAGCTGTCTTGTATATCACCAGCAGTCTAGCGTTTGTCTGGGCGGTATTACTGGGCGGTACTTCTTACATTGCTGCGTTGTATCTACTGCGCGGTGTTGATACAAAACTTATCTTGGAAATTTTAAAAGTTCGTTCATCATGAAACCAACTCAAAAAATAGTGCTCAACCACTGGCTCTACGGAACACACACGATCACTGAACCGGTGCTCATTGAGCTCATCCAATCACCAATCCTAGAACGACTCAAGCATATTGAGCAGCATGGTACCTGGCAGCTGCATCAATCGTATAAAAAAACCAATCGTTTCACTCGCTACGACCACTCAATCGGAGTGATGCTGTTGCTACGACACTTCGGCGCGTCCATTGAAGAACAGCTCCACGGCCTGCTGCACGATATTTCTCACACCGTGTTTTCGCATGTCGCGGATTTTTTGTTTGGCAAGACTCCGGGCGTTCATAACTACCAAGATAGTCGTCTGAAAAAGGCGTATCAACTGCAGGGCGTTAACGATATTTTGACGAAGCACGGTTTTCTAGCCACGCATATTCTTAACGAAAAAAACTTTCCGTTAGCGGAACGGTCACTGCCCGACCTATGCGCAGACCGCTTGGATTACAGCATCCAAGATCCTTGGGGACGAACTTTTGATACTGTGCGACCGCAAGATCTACTAAATAATTTACTAGTATTCAAAAAACAATTTGTATTTAGCAGTCAGTACTGGGCAAAACGTTTTGCAACGCTCTATGAAAAGCACAACCAACACGTCTGGTGCAGCATTGACCAGATCGCCATTTACACGCTATCAGCGCAGATGCTACGCGCAGCGCTTGACGAACATATTATCACCAAACAAGAGCTCTATACTACCGACGAGTACGTTGTTAAAAAATTACAAGCTGCAAAGCACCCAACTATTCAGACGTTGTTAAAAAAAATAAAAACGGTCAAGGCACGTGAAGTTACAAAGGCGCAGGCTGACTTCTGGAGCACTTCAAAACCGCGTGTGGTTGATCCCCTGTTTCTGCGCGATGGCAATGTCGTACGATTAACTGACGTTGACACTGTCTACAAAAAACGGATCGGCATCTGGAAAGCTCGGATTAAAAAAGGATTCTATATCAAATTAGTCTAATATGTTTTGGTTTGATTTTGCATTTGACATTCAGCACGTCCTCAACCACTACTGGTGGCCAATCAACGCCGCACTTTTAATCATTGCAGCGATTGTTGGATATCTGGCATACAAAAAACCAGCATATGCGGCAGGAATCACTATCATACTGTTACCAACCTATTTATTTCGCTCATACATTGACTTTTTGCCGTTTACTTTCTTGGAAGTATGTATCTGGGTGACATTTTTAGGATGGCTTGCCAGTAGTATTAAAAAAAATGGACTGCACGCTACCCGCCTGCACTCCTTTGGAGCTACGGCGAGCGAGGCTACCTACCGACTACCAATGCTGTTAATACTCATTGCGAGCACAGCATCACTGGTGATAGCGCCCAACTTTTCCGCGGCGGCGGGATTATGGAAAGCGTATTTTATTGAGCCGCTATTATTTTTTATAGTACTGCTTGATGTCCTGCGCGAGCCGAAAAATAGAACTATAATTCTCTGGTCGCTCGGCATTTCCACACTCTCAGTATCACTACTGGCGATCTATCAAAAATTTACCGCTTTTGGTATTTTTGAACCGAGTTGGGTAGGCGTTGAACATCGCCGCGTCACCGCCATGTTCACGTCGCCCAACGCCGTTGGCCTATTTTTGGGACCGATTGTCGCACTGTACTTCGGTTGGATTGTCAGCGAGTTCAAAAACTTCAAGGCAACCGCGCTTAAAATGGTAGTTGTTGCGCTCGCGCTGATCGCAATCTGTTTCACGGTATCGCAAGGGACGTGGTTGGGCTTGGTCGCCGCCACAGTATTTTTACTCTTTTTTGGCTGGAACAAAAAATGGAGCGGCGCATTGGTCATGCTTGGGGTACTCACGATACTATTCATTCCCCAGTTGCGCGAGCGCGCGGTGCCACTGCTGACACTCCAAGATGTGTCGGGGCAAAACCGTCTGATGCTTTGGAGTGTGGCTGGAGAATATCTCACTGGAAACATTGGCAACTTTTTATATGGCGCGGGCATCCTTGGCTACGCGCAGATTCAAGACGCAACTCGTGATCCGTTGATCATTGAACCGCTACTGTACCCACACAATATTATTTTAAATTTTTGGTTAGAGATCGGACTGCTTGGCCTACTAGCATTTGGGCTAGTCATCGTGATATTTTTCAAACAAGGATTTGGGCAGTTACAATCTAATAAATGGCTTGCCCTCGGGACCATGGCGGCAATGGTAACGATGCTCGTGCACGGTCTCATTGACGTTACGTATTTTAAAAATGACCTCGCCGTATTATTTTGGATAATCATTGCCCTGCCACTGACTCTACAAAAAAATTAAAAGAAGCAACTAGAAAATCAGGCGTGTATCAAAAAAGAGGCCGTGGAGCCTCTTTTTTGATTTCAGTTGCGCACTACTAGGTATTTGCGCCAGTAGCAGTAATAAGTGATTCAATAACGAAGGTGACGATGGCGTATGAAATGAAGATGATCACTAAGCCAACGATACCGGCTGAGATAATCTTCTTGGCTTGGCTGATTTTATCTTCCGCACCAGCTGAAGTGAGCCACATAAAGCCTCCGTACAGAATGATGATAATCGCAATGATGCCCAAGAACCCAAGTAGCACATTGATGATAGCCATAATACCAACACGAAGATCCTGTGTGCCAAGACCAGTGTACGTACCATAGGTCAAACCAACGTTTAATGCTCCTGTGGTTGCCAATACCGGGGTAACCGCAAATGCAGAAATGACAGCGATTGCTAAGGCAACAGTTAAGAATTTTTTCATAGGTTCACCCCCTTTCAAAAAAGTTTAAAGGTGACAGTTTTTCCTAAAAACACTATAGCATAAAATAACATAAAACCAAAAAAGGGCAGGGTGCCCTTTTTTATCAAACACACTATGGATGCTAGCGGCGCGTATCAATCTTATTAAGTAGCCGCTGAGCCTGATCTTTGCCGGCTAACCCAAAAGCCAATCCGCCGGCAAGGGCGATCATAAACACAAAGCCGATAAATAAAATCTGAATCAGCTCGCGGGCAATGCCAAGCTGGATCAGCGCTGCTGCTACGGTGAAAACTAAAATAGCCCAGCGCGCTAGGTTGGCCAGAAATTCCCCAGCTGACATTTTGGCGGCGGTAGCGGTTTCTTTTACCAACGTAAAAATAAAATTCCCAACCACAATGCCGACTACCAAAATAACTACGGCAATAATAACATTGGGGATGTAGAGCACGATGCTGCCCAAAAATTCTGAAATCTGCGGTAACCCAAGCACTTCAGCAACAACCACGAGCGTCACGGCGTACAAGAACCATTTCACCAGTACTCCAAAAAAAGTGCTGACCTTAAAAGAAAATCCAATTTTCTCCAGCATCTTTTTGAGTCCGGTGGTCTCAACCGCCCGGTCAACGTACATTTTGGACAATCCCTTTTCAATAATACTGCCCAGTGCTTTTGCAATAAACACTCCGATTCCAAGGACAATCAGGGCGATAATGAGCCCTGGAATAATATTCACGAGCCGTAGCCAGATTTCAAAAAATGATGCCGACAACACGTCACCCCAGTTAGATGATGGAGTCATAGGGTATAGAGTTAATGATTAGTGCTAGAAAGCCCCCAAGAACGGGGGCTTTCTCAACGAAACACAGACAAGCTGTGAAAATTTTTCGTCTAGGTGGTTGCACCAGTAGCAGTAATAAGTGATTCAATAACGAAGGTGACGATGGCGTATGAAATGAAGATGATCACTAAGCCAACGATACCGGCTGAAATGATCTTCTTTGCCTGACCAACTTTTTCTTCGTTACCAGCGGAAGTGAGCCACACGAAGCCTCCGTACAGAACGATGACAATCGCAATGATGCCCAAGAACCCAAGCAGTACATTGATGATGTTCATGATACCTGCGCGTAGATCCTGTGTGCCAAGACCAGTGTACGTACCATAGGTCAAACCAACGTTCAATGAGCCTGTGGTTGCCAATACTGGGGTAACTGCAAATGCAGAAATGACAGCGATTGCTAAGGCAACAGTTAAGAATTTTTTCATAGGTTCACCCCCTTTCGAAAAAGTTTAAATTTGTAAACTCTTACAATGTACTATACCACAGAATACCATGCCCTGCAAAGCATTTACACACAGGCTAAAATGTGCTAGAATATGTATAGATATGGCTTTTGCGCGCTTTAGTACAAAAACAAAAATAAAAAATTCCCCTGAGCCTACTTCAGGGCAAAAAAAAATAAACGTGTTCACCCTGAGCGTGCTATGCTTAGGTTTTTTTGTAATAATGACACCGCTGGTGGCAAGCGCCCGCACCTTCGACCCAAACAACATCATCAGCGATGATGAAATGTTTAATGCCGACTCGCTCTCTCGTGCCGCGATCCAACATTTTTTGGAGCGAGAGAACTCAATGCTGGCACGATACACGCAAATTCTCAATGGCACTACCAAAACCGCAGCAGAAATGATCTGGGACGTATCACACAACCACAGTGTCAACCCAAAGTTTATTTTGACCACCCTGGAAAAAGAACAGGGCTTGCTCAGTCGCAGCACCGCCACTGAAAAAGCGCTGGACTGGGCTACCGGTTACGGCTGTTACGGCGGCACCTGCAAAGACAAATATCAAGGCTTCTACAATCAAATTGACGCGACCGCTGAAACGCAAGAAATTTATAAACAAAAAGCCGGGCAGTTTTCATTCCGCGTCGGAAAAACGACTACTACTTTTGATAATTATCCGGTCACGCCGCAAAACCAGGCAACCGCCAATCTCTATATCTACACCCCCCACGTCGGTAACGCTCCGGAGCTTGGGGTGTCAAATGCATTTGGTGCCAACAAGTTATTCTGGCGCATCTGGCATCGCCATTTCTCCAGTCAAAGATTTCTTGATGGACAAGTCATCACCTATAACGAAAACTATTACCTCGTACAAAAAAATACTAAACGCCGATTCGCTACGAAAAATATTTTTCTTGCTGATTATAAAGAATCTGACGCGATCAACGTCGCTTCACGTGATGCGCTTGCCTATCCCGATGGACCCATGGTTGAGTTCAGCAACAACACATTAGTTAAGTCTTCAGCATCTGGACAAGTCTACCTACTTGCAAACAATATAAAACGCCCCGTACTTGACGACAGTGCGTTGGCGCTGTTGTCCGACGTTCGCATCGCCACCGTGACAACTAGCGATATCCCAACCGTTGATGAAAGTAAGCTTGATCTCTACCAGCTCGGCGGACTGATCTCCGGTGCGTCACAGTTTCCGCAAGGAGTACTGTTGCGTGATCCGAGCGGCGCGCTCTGGTTTGTACAAGATGGTTTAAAACACGCTGTTGATCAAATAGTATGGCAAAACCGATTTGACAGTCAGGCACCGGGCGCCATCAGCGCTGAAAGTGTTGCCAATTACCCAACTGGCGAACCAATGAAACTCAAAGACGGTACATTTGTGGTGGCCAGTGGCAACTACTACCTCATTAGTAGTGGTGAGCGCATGCGCATTCAAGACGTAGGTGTTTTTGATCGGGTATTTGGCTCAAGTAAGCGCAGCAGCGCCCTGCAAATCTCAACCGCTCTGCTTGAGGTACATGGCGCTGGAGAGATGATTGACTACATAGACGACACAATCATTGACCCACCAACTGGCAGTACACCAGGTGCAACAACTGCCCCAGCAGGCAGCTACGCCGCAACATTTGGCGGCCTTACGCCAGAATCGCTGATCCTGACCACTGGCCAAAAACAAACAATAACGATCAGTTTTGCCAACACCGGCGCTACCACCTGGACCAGCGGCAGTGTCTGGCTTGAGGCAACTGATACCGGTGCTACCACCAGCTCATTTGGCGCGCCAAGCCGTGTTGAACTCGATGAATCAAGCGTTAGTACGGGAGCACTCGGCACGTTCACTCTGACACTCACCGCGCCGACCAACCAATCAGGACTACTCGGTCAGCAATTTACCCTCTATCACGGAACCGATAGCGCGAAAACAAGCATCGCTTCAATCGGCAAGTTTGTCATCGTGAAAAACGGCGTATCAGCACAAGTGGTAAGTCAAAATATTCCCTTGGCGGTTAAAAATACTTGGAAACCAATTACCATTGTGGTAAAAATTAAAAACACCAGCACTGATACAACCTGGCTCTCCCGCCGCACTGCGCTTGAACTCTACAACCTTGATGGAAGCACGTCTCCATTCTATGATCCAAATGATTGGGTACGAAAAGAAGTGGTTGGCGTACCGCTCAATAAGACCAGCATTGCTCCGGGCGAAACCGGTGAGTTTACCTTCACCCTTGATCCCCGTGGCATCACCAAAGGCCATCACATTTTAAATTTTCAACTCAAACTACTTGATAAAGATAAAGAAGTCTTCATTGATGGTCAAAAACAGTGGCATCAAGAGATCCGCGTTGATTAAATAAGTTAAATAAAACAAAAAATAACCCTTGACTGTCATCCTGAACTTGTTTCAGGATCTCAAGAGTTATTTTTTATTTATCTGTCTTTATAGCTTGATACTACGCTTCTAAATACTCAAATCGTTTCACGCGCTTACCATCAACCTCAACTTCTTCCAAAAACATCCGCTTCGGTCGCACCCACAACTTCCCTTCTGGGTTATCATAGAGCGTTTCATACACGACCAGTTCCTCTAGGGTTTCACTATGTTTGGCCACGCCGGTGACGCGATACTCATTGCCTTTGTAGTGTCGGTAGCGACCGAGTCTTATTTCTTGAGGCATACATTAAAAATTAATTCTGTAATATCTTTTGCACACTCTCTGTAAGCTCCGGAAATTCCAGGCGAGGATGGCCGCCATGACCGAAATGCCCCTGGTCAGTATATTCATGGTAGTCAGTCCCTAATTGTTCATGGACAAAACGAGCTTCGGCAATATCAATAAATGGATCATCAACCGAGGCGAACTGAATAATCCACCGTTGATGACTTTTAATCGCAGTCCAGTTCCACGGCTGATCAAAGTACCCACTTTGTTTTTCGCTTTCCATGCCAAGATCGGTGTGATAAGCCCCAACTAATACTGACCCAAAAATAATATTTTTTTCAGCAAACCTCATAGCCGCAATCGCGCCCGAGGAGTGACCAATAAGAATCGTATGTTCATCAGCGCCGAGTTCTTTAATAAAAGGAAGCCAGTAACTCCCCCGCGCCAATACTGGGTCAGGAAACTGAACATTAATAACGCGCACGCCAATTTTTGGCAGCTCTTTTTCTAAATACGGAAACCAGTTATCTTGCGGCGAGGGGCCGCCATTACCGGGGATAAGGATTGCTTTCATAAATTTACTTCTGTTCTCGTATTAATATACTACCCAATTTCCAAAACTACTGGCGGTGGCGATATCCCTACTTTTGCCCAGAAACAATATTAAATACCCGCTCTACACCTTTGTCGGAAAGTTTTGAACCTTCAAGACGAGTGGATGCGCCAGTAGAGGCTATAAGGGTTGCGTGGCGAAGCTCCGCGGGATGCTTCAATGAGATGCCGAGATTCCTTTTAGTACGCTTAAGACTCTTCATATCGTTAATTAAATTCCAGCATTAATGGTGAGTGGTCAGAAACTTCATCTGGCAACACCTTAAAGTCGCTCACGCTCACTTTATCATTTACAAAAACGTAGTCGGCGAATCTGTTTTCTTTCTCATAGAACGAAGTGCGAGTCGATGTAACGCCGTACTCTTTTACAAGGTTTCGAAGGGGCATATCTTCCACAATCTTTAAGCTTTCAGTATCGGGAGAAAGATTAAAGTCACCACACAGAACTTTCTTGCCTTCATAACTCTTTATATATTCAGAAAGCTTCTTTGACTGCTCAAGGCGAGGCTCTGAATCGCTTTTTCCGCCGCCATTCCAAAGTCCGTGAAAGTTGAAGATGTGCAAATTTTCACCATCCTGGTTTATAGAAATGCGTTGAACGTTTCGTGCGTGATTCCCCACGACATTTTCTGGTTCGAACCCCTTATAGTGATGCACGAAAAACTCATCCTCCTCATCTACGGGAATATCTTTCTTCACAAAGGTCGCGAGTCCATACGTCTCAAGATAGTGAGGACGGAAATAACTTTGATGATTTGGCAAAGCCTTCTCGATGTCATCGAAAAGTGTAAGATCAGGATCAATACCTCCCTGTGCAACGTGTACGTGGGTTGCTTGGTGATAAATTTCCTGAAAACAAAATATATCCGTGGATCCGTGATTCTTCTCGAGAAACTCTAGAAGCTCCTTAGTGACGCGGCCACCCCAAGTGTTAAGAGTAATTAATTTCATAAGTTCGAATCCCTTTGGGGTTCTTATATTTTATCACTTTTTGGTTTTGGAATGTAGCCTAAAATAAGGAAATTTTATCGCTCATTTTTCAAAACTACTGGCGGAGAGGGAGGGATTCGAACCCTCGAAACCCTTTCGGGCTTACCGCTTTTCGAGAGCGGCCCGTTCAACCACTCTGGCACCTCTCCAGACTACCAAAACACACTCCACCATACCATGCCCCTTTTATTTTTACAATTTAGCCTTTTTTGGGTATAATCTAATCACTTCCTATGCAAAAAATTCGCAAAGTCGTTATCCCGGTTGCTGGCCTTGGTACCCGCATGCTCCCCTCCACTAAAGCGCAGCCCAAAGAAATGCTGCCGGTGGTTGATAAACCAACCATCCAGTATATTGTTGAAGAAGCAGTACGGGCTGGTATCACTGACA
>JAHFHR010000018.1 GCA_023246815.1 bacterium
CTGACTATTATGATACAAAATATGACTATGCTCACGAGGCACTTCAGTGGTCTTCAAAAAAGACAGCACAAACATAAACACCAAAAAACCGATGAGCACTAAACGAAATAGATGAGTGATGAATAGTGGCATACAAAAAAATCAACACGGCGCTGTGTTGATACAAATGCGTTGTAGCTTTTCTAACTTCTAGGTTCCGATTTCCCAGCTCGCGAGATACTTCTGCTGTTGAGGGGTCAGGGTGTCTATTGAAACGCCCATTGACCGTAGCTTAGCAACAGCAACCCAATTTTCAATAGTCTGTGGCACGTCATAGACCTTGTGTTGCAGCGTTTTGGCCTGTTTCACCACATACTCAGTGGCGAGTGCTTGAGTAGCAAAACTCATATCCATTACTGATGCCGGATGACCTTCGGCAGCTGCAAGGTTGATCAGTCTACCCTCACCCAACAGGTAGATTCGCTTGTTGCTCGGCAACGTGTACTCATCAACAAAATTACGAATGTTACGGCGAACATTTTTTGCCATTTTTTTCAAAGTCTTCACGTCAATCTCAACGTCAAAATGTCCTGAGTTGCATACCACGGCACCGTCTTTCATCTTTTTAAAATGCTCTTTACGAATGACGCCAGTATTACCAGTCAAAGTGCAAAACAAATCACCAATAGCCGCAGCCCGACTCATCGGCAATACCCGAAAACCGTCCATCGCCGCTTCCATTGCTTTAATCGGATCAATCTCGGTCACGATAACATTGGCACCCATACCGCGGGCGCGCGATGCAAATCCTCGGCCGCACCAGCCATATCCAGCAGTAACCACATTTTTCCCAGCAATCAACATGTCCGTAGCACGAATAATACCGTCAAGCGTTGACTGTCCGGTACCATAACGATTGTCAAACATGTTTTTGGTCTTGGCGTCATTGACCGCGACAATCGGTACAAGCAGTTTACCGGCACGCTCAAGCGCTTTAAGGCGAATCACACCAGTAGTAGTTTCTTCCATTGAACCCTTAACGTTTGCGGCTTGTTTCTTGTACTTTGTATGCAACAGTGATAATAAATCAGCACCATCATCCATGGTCACATCAGGTCGATGCTTAATGGCGGATTCAAGATGACGATAGTAGGTTTGACGATTCTCACCAAATCGAGCAAACACCGCGATGCCATAGTCTTTAGAAAGCGATGCAGCCACGTCGTCCTGGGTTGATAGCGGATTTGACGCACACAACAATACATTTGCACCACCAGCCTTTAGGGTGCGGACTAAGTTGGCGGTTTCAGCAGTAACGTGTAGGCAGCATGAAACCTTCAAACCAGCTAATGGTTTTGATTTTGAAAAACGCGCTTTGATTGCGGCGAGTACTGGCATGTCTTGTGCCGCCCACTCAATGCGCTTTTTACCTGCTGGCGCTAGTTTAAGACTGGTTACATCACTCATAGAAAATACCTACGTATTATAGCGTCTGTTTAAAATTTTGTCCAAATCGCTTCTTTACCATCGCCCAGGTAAAGTGATGACGTTGGGTGCCATACTGCTCAACCGCGTAGGCAGCGACCACGCTGGCCAGTCTACCACTGGTTGGTAAATCAAGGCCGCGCTGCAAACCGACAATCAGTCCAGCGCGATAGGCATCACCAGCACCAGTGGGATCAACAACTTTTTTAACGTGGGCGGCTTTGATTTTATGAAGTGTGGTGCCAGTCCGCAACACGGAGCCTTTATCTGCCAACGTCGCGACCACCATACCAGCTTTACCAAGTAACTGTTTCATTGACCAACCGGTTTTCTTGCTGATCAAACTAATTTCATAGTCATTGCCAATCAACACCATACAGCCAGTGATTGCCAAGCGCAGCTGCGCACCGGACAACGATGTCACCTGCTGTCCCGGATCAAATAGATACTGAATTTTCTTCTTTTTGAAAATGGCTGGAAGTGTAACCATGTCAATTGGATGCTGCGCTGAAACAACTGCCAGCGCTGTTGTGGGTAACGATACCTTTTTTCTGGTAATCGGCTCAAGCATTGCTCCGGGAAAAAATCCGGCAATCTGATTATCACGACGATCAGTAATAATATAGGCTGAAGCAGTGTGCTCGTTTTTGACGGTCATCAGATGTGATGTAGTAATATTATTTTTGACTAACCATTGTTTGTACGGCGCAAAATCGCTTGCTCCGACCCGTGCCAGAATAACAGGATGAGCTCCAAGCAGTGCTAAATTGTAAGCGATATTGCCGGCAGTGCCACCAAATCCGGTTTCCATTTTTTCTACAAAAAAAGACACATTGAGATTGTGAATTTTGTCCGGCATAATCTCATTCTTAAAATAGCCCGGAAAATTCATGATCCGGTCATACGCAACGCTGCCCGTGAGTAGTACCGTTTGATTTATTTTTGGCTTTTGAACCATGTAATCGTTTTTTGAATACCAGTTTCTAAATCTATCGTAGGAACAAACCCAAGCTCTTGAGTTGCCTTTGAATGATCAAGCGCGCTGCGTTGTTGGTCAACCGGTCGTGCCGGATTATAGGTCACCGTTACTGGTGATTGAGCAGCAGCAATAATCTTCTTAGCAAGTTCGGCGATACTAGTCTCAATAGCAGTACCAATATTATAGATACCAACTTGAGCAGTAGCAAGTGCTTTGAGGTTTGCCTGTACAACGTCACCGACAAATACAAAATCACGGGTTTGTGATCCATCGCCGTTAATTACTAATCGTTTGCCAACAACAGCACGAGCAGTAAAGATTGCCACTACGCCACCTTCACCCCGCCAACTCTGACGTGGTCCATACACATTGGCATACCGCAATGTCACAAATGGCAATTGAGACGTCTGGTAATAATACTCCAAATATTTCTCTCCGGCTAATTTACCAATACCGTATGGTGATGGTGCGAGAAGCGGACTGTCTTCTGTGGTTGGTACCACACCATTGTCGCCGTATACCGCGGCACTTGAAGAAAAAATAATTTTTTTAACACCTAAACGCTGACTGTTCTCTAAAAGATTAAGCGTGCCAATTATATTTTGTTCAGCATCCCAAAGTGGATTTGCCATTGATCTATGAATATTAATCTGGGCGGCTAGATGAAACACTGCCTCGGGTTGTTCGCGGTCAAATACACGGCGTACCTTCGGAGCGGCGACATTTAACTCAATCAATTTTGCATTAGGATTGAGATTTTGTTTATGACCAGTTGAAAGATCATCAATAACAACAACCTCATGTCCTGCTATAACAAGTGCATCAACAAGATGACTACCAATAAACCCAGCACCGCCGGTAACTAATATCTTCATACAACGGTTTTAAAATATTCAATAGTTTTATCAAGCCCCTCGTCAAGTTGAATCTTTGGTCCCCAGTTAAGCTGTGTTTGAGCAAGTGTAATATCAGGTTTGCGCTGTTTTGGGTCCCCTGCCCGATTTTCAGTAGGCGTTGCATCAAACTCAACTAAACCACCAAGTTTCGCAACTACCTTTTGTGCCAACTCTTTAATGGTAAATTCTCCAGGATTACCCAGATTAATCGGACCAACAACATCAGGTGCTTGCATCATTGCATGCAACCCTGCCACCATATCTGACACGTAGCAAAACGAGCGTGTGTGTGAACCGTCGCCGTGCACGGTTAACTGTTCACCGCGCAACGCTTGCAAAATAAAATTTGACACCACTCGACCATCATCAAGTGCCATGTTCGGACCATAGGTGTTAAAAATGCGTACCACTTTGATGGGAATGCGGTGTTCGCGATGGTAATCAAAAAATAATGTTTCGGCACAACGCTTGCCTTCATCATAGCAAGCGCGCGGACCAATTGGATCAACGTTGCCATGGTACGTTTCCGGTTGCGGATGCACTTCTGGATCTCCATAGACTTCCGAAGTTGACGTTTGTAGCACGGGAATACCTCCCAATTTTTTGGAGAGTTCAAGCACATTGATTGCTCCCAGTACACTGGTGCGTACGGTTTCAACTGGATTTTTTTGGTAATACTTAGGTGAGGCCGGACAAGCTAAGTTATAAATCTGATCAAC
Organism: bacterium; assembly: GCA_023246815.1. Taxonomy (GTDB): domain Bacteria; phylum Patescibacteriota; class Patescibacteriia; order Buchananbacterales; family UBA6539; genus JAHFHR01. Next base: position 4,059 of record JAHFHR010000018.1, read on the forward strand.
GGTCACGTCAAATGGCTGAGTAATATCATGCTCCATCAATTCAAAATTTTTATTTGATACTAATGATTCTATGTTCTCTCTTTGACCACTAAAAAAATTATCCAAGCACACCACCTGGTGTCCCTGGTCAAGCAAAAATGCGCACAGATGAGATCCAATAAATCCGGCACCGCCGGTAACAAGAATTTTCATTGAAAAAGCTAGTAAGTAAAGTAAGCAAGGTAAGTAAATTAAAAAACGAGCCGATACGCCAAATGGACTACTTTGCTTATCTCGCTTATTTTACTTACCTCGCTTACTCACTGCTCCCGTGTATCTTAAGTAATTTTCAATGAATTCGTCAAGGTTACCATTGAGCACCGCGTCGGGGTCAGTTGACTCAAAATCCGTACGGTGATCCTTGACCAGTTTGTAGGGCTGCAGCACGTATGACCGAATCTGATTGCCCCACTGCGCCGCCAACACCTCACCACGGATCTGGGCCAACTCTTTGCCTTGTGCCACCTCGGACAACGTCGCCAGCTTCGCGCGTAAAATTGATAGGGCGGTTTTTCGATTTTGCAACTGTGAGCGCTCATTCTGTACCCGGACCACCAAGCCTGTCGGTAGATGGGTAATGCGTACCGCTGAATCAGTGGTGTTAACACTCTGTCCGCCTCGGCCACCGGCACGCATCGTTTCAATTTTTAAATCTTCTTCCTTGAGCACCACCTCATCTTCAGGTAGTTGCGGAATAACTTCAACCAACGCAAATGACGTATGGCGCATTTTTTCGGCATCAAATGGTGAGATGCGAACCAACCGATGCACGCCGGCTTCCGATTTTAAATTGCCATAGGCATACGCGCCGTTCACTTCAAATGTAACACTCTTTAATCCGGCTTCGTTGCCGCGTGACTCATCAATAATACGCGTAGCAAAACCTCGGCGTTCGGCATAGCGCAGATACATCCGAAGTAGCATGTCCGCCCAATCCTGCGCTTCAACACCGCCAGTACCAGCATGAATGGAAATGATTGCCGGAGAGTGGTCATACTTTCCCGAAAATAATACGAGAAACTCCAGCTGATCATACTGCTGCCGTAACGCCTGATACTCCTTGAGTAAATCCGGCTCAAGAGAAAACTCATAATGAGTCTCGGCTTCGCGAGCCATTACCACACTAGCGTCAACGCGTCGCAACAGCTCATCCCAGGCATACAAAATCTGACGAGTGCTCTCGTGCTGCTGAGTCAGCTGCCGCGCTCGTTCAGGATGACTCCAAAGATTGGGGTCGGCCACCTGTTGTGCTAATTGTCGGACCTCGTTACGTAGACCGTCCAGGTCAAAGTAACCTCCTTGTAGCTACAATCTTATGCTGTAGCTCCTCAAATTGTTGGATGAGATCTTTCATTTGAGAGTTATTTAATACTACACCCTTGTACTTCGTCAAACACTAATGGCGTTCCCGGATCGCCACACAAGCACGACGTTCCAAAACGATTTTTATACCATGCGCCATTGGTATCTTCGCACAGCGTCTGTTGTCGCTCAAGCGCTACGAGCGTCGCCTGCGAAATACGCTGACAACTCTTAAAAACAATAGTGGGATCTTCGTTGCTGAGCGGACCATAAATTCCCTCGCAATATTTTTTATCCAAGCAAACGATTTCATCAGTGATGCTGCCACAAAACGATATTTTTTGGATGTACTCAGCAACATACCGATTAGCAATACCACGGTAAAAGTAACTAAAGATACCAGCGAATATCGCAACGGCGATAAAGACAGAAAAAATAGTGGTGGTTCTCTTTGACATATTTAAAACTCAAATAATACAGAACCAAACTGTTGTACGCGACCTACACGCACCTGCACACCCTCGCGCGATAACAATGCGATTTTTTTTGGCGATCCTCCACCATATCCACCCAGCGCGCCATCTGATTTTACCACCCGATGACACGGTACTGCGGGAGCGCATGGATTTTTGTGCAGAGCATTGCCGACTGCCCGAGCCGCCTGCGGCGTACCAACCGCGCGCGCCAGTTCCTGATAGGTAGTAACGCGGCCACGCGGCACGCGCCGCACCACGGCCAATACTGCCTGTTCAAATGCGGAAAGACGAGCTAGTGCTGGGTGGTGTTTTAATACCTTACTCATTGGTCACGGTATTATTTTGACTACCAGTATTAAAATTCAGCAATTGCTGGTAGGGTTCAAGTAATGGACGAATTAATGGGGGTAAATAGATTACTCCAAGCACAATCGGAACTAAAATCAGGACCAGCTTTACCACTCCCCAGACACGCTGGTAATTAATCCAGCGGCTAATTTTTTTGGTGGTCTTTAAAAGTTCACGGGAAATTTTCAGGTTTTCCTCAAGGAGTTGGTGCAATGCTGGTGCTTTTGCCGTAGTCTCCTGTTGCTGCACCTGGTACACCTGTTTAGTGTACCGCAAATTCTCTTCAAGCAGTCGGCGCAAATCATCGGCGGGCTGGCTACCGCTCGTTTTTGGTGTTGCTAATGACACATGGTCAGGTGCTGGCATATACCAACAGTATATACTACGTAACGTACAAAAAAGCGCAGTAGGGCTTTTTTGTTATTATTTCATTTTTTTACGGATGAACGCGGGAATTTCCAGCTCTTCTTCTTCTAGTGTTTTTTCCGGTTCAGCAACCATCGGTCGTTTCGGTATCTTATTCATTACCCGCCGCATTGATGTCGGCTCTGGTTCAACGCGCGTTTTAGTTTCAATAAATTCACTGGGGGTATAGGACATTCGTTCCGGCATGCGAGCGGCCTCACTAACCTTTCCTTCCCGGTCTCGCCCGTGGAATCCAGTAGCAATGACGGTTACCTTGGCCTCGTCTTTCATATCAGGATCAATCACTGCTCCAAAAATAATTTTTGCTGATGGGTCAACTGACTCGGTAATAATTTTTGCGGCTTCATTCACTTCGTACATACCCAGCCCCGGACCACCCACCACCGTGAAAAGCACACCAGTTGCACCATCAATTGATAATTCAAGAAGCGGTGAAGCAATAGCTGCCTTGGCCGCATCAACGGCTCGATTTTCTCCTGAACCGTGACCAATGCCCATCAGCGCTGAGCCGGCATCTTTCATGATGGTTTTCACATCGGCAAAATCAACATTAATCAATCCAGGAATGGTAATGAGCTCAGCAATACCCTGGACGCCTTGGTGTAATACGTCATCACAAATTCGAAACGCTTCTAGCAGCGATGTTTTCTTGTCAATCACCTGCAATAAACGATCATTTGGTATAGAAATAATAGCGTCTACTTTGTCCTTGAGTATGGCGTAGCCATGCTCTGCCAAATTACGACGCTGCGCGCCTTCAAAAGAAAAAGGTTTGGTGACGACCGCCACGGTCAACGCGCCGGCATCCCGTGCCATCGCTGCCACCACTGGCGCGGCACCCGTACCGGTTCCGCCGCCGAGCCCACAGGTGACAAACACCATATCACAATCTTTCACTAAATCACGGATCTCATTCTGACTTTCTTCGGCTGCCTTGGCGCCAATGTCAGGATCCATACCAGCCCCCAGACCGCGCGTAGTAAGTTTACCAATATGCAGCTTCATCGGCGCCTGAGAGTTGTGAAGCGCCTGCACGTCGGTGTTGATTGCTAAAAAATCCACTCCTCTAATTTTGGAGCGAATCATGCGATTAATCGCTGAATTGCCAGACCCCCCGACGCCAATCACCTTAATCTTTGCAAATGTCTCAATGTCTGGTTTGATTTCTGCCATGTGTTAGCTGATAGCTTGTAGCTGATAGTTACAAGCTCATTACGGCATTATTTTTTTAAACAATTTCTTGGCCTGATCACCAAGTCCACCTAGATTTGGCAACAGTTGGAATAATTTTGATAAACCACGACCGCCGCGCTGCGCACCAAGCTGGCTCCCCCACACGACCAATCCAATCGCTGTAGAAAATGCTGGGTCATGTACTTTGTCAATCGCGCTGGTGACGTTATGTGGTTCACCCAAGCTCGCCGGCAACCGCAATCGTCGCTTCACCGCGCCAACCAAACCTTTAAGTTTAGCGCCACCACCAGTGAGCACCACGCCTGCCGGTAGCTTACCACTTCGATCAATCTTTTTCAACTCAGCATCTACCTTATCTAAAATTTCTTCAACGCGTGCCTCAACAATTTCAACAATATACTTTTTGGACACAAAACTTACTTCTTTTCCCTCCAGCTGACCGACATTAATCTCGTCGCGCTTGTTGATTTCCTTGGACACCGCGTAGCCATAATCAATTTTAATTTGTTCGGCCGTGTCAATGTCAATGCGCAAACCAATCGCAATGTCTGAAGTAATGTGATCGGAACCAACTGGCAGCACCGCCGTATGTACAATATCACCTTCTTCAAAAACCGCGAGGCTGGTTGTTGACCCGCCGATGTTAATGACCACCACGCCGAGCTCCTTCTGTCGGCTGGAAAGGACTGCTTCGGATGTTGCTAAAATTGACAGCACTAAATCTTCAATGTTAATACCAGGGCGATACACCGCCTTGGTCAAACTTTTAATCTGTGAACCCAATCCTTGAATGATCTGGGTATCAACCTCCAAACGAACGCCGGTCATACCCAGAGGATCTTTGATGCCTTCTTGGCCATCAACCGTAAAGCTCTTAGGGATCACATGAAGGATTTCATAGTTCGGCGGAGTTGCCACGGTACGGGCGGCTTCAATGGAGCGCTCAATATCATCCTCGGAAATTTCGCCATCGCTGCGTGCTACGGCCACTACTCCCCTACTTTCTTGGGAAATAATGTGGGTGCCAGAAATGCCCACCCAGGCATTGTTAATGGGTACGCCAATCATCCGCTCGGCTTTTTCCAGGCAGGCTGAAATTGAAGACACGGCGTCTTCAATACTTGAGATGACTCCCTTACTGATACCCTCAGCCGGCACTTCCGCCGAACCGATGATGTGGATGTCACCTTCTGGACCGACAACCTGCCCAACCGCAATCCGAATGGCGGTTGAACCAATATCAAGTCCTACAATTTTTTGTTCGTCTGGCATTAATTATATGAAAACTCGCGGGTGTTAAAAGTTACTATCTGATTATTATAGCACAAATATGGGGTAGGAACCAAGCGCCATATTTCGCCATACTTACGGTATCATGCTCTTCCCTAAAATCTTTTCTTCCAATCTGCGCATGTGAGCTGCATCTTTTTTGGATCGTTCATGGTCATACCCAAGTAGATGTAGAAAACCATGGGTCAGCAGTAGGCGTATCTCAGTAGTAGTGCTGTGTCTCAGGCGCTTGGCTTGGCGTGCAGCCTGCGGATAACAAATAATAATTTCGCCAAGCAGACCATCGTGCTGAGCAGTGGGGTCGACACGCTCATTGTTAGTAAAACTCAACACATCGGTCACCTGAGGTTTCCCACGATAGATGCCGTTGAGTTTCTTCATAGTGGCGTCGCCAACAATGCCGAGAGAAAGCTCACGGGGCTTGGTAACATGAAGCGTTGTCGTCATGTGCGTCACCCACTGCTGAATTTGGCGTGGCGGGATTTTTCTGCCTGAAGACTGATTTACTTCAATGCGTACCATACCTACGGGGTAAGAAAGAAATTTTTCACCATCACATTGAACGTAGTCAAAAAGTGCTCATCAACAGCACCAGCATTGTTATACAAAATAAAGTAAATAGTAGAAACGTTGTTCGGTGAAACCAAATAGTACGACAAGCCATCTGGATGGCGGATACCCGTAGTATTATTGATGGTCACCAGCGTCGCGTCAGCAAAACTAACCCCCGGCAACGTTTGGCTAAACCACTCATCAAGCGGCAGGTTGTTAATATTGGGGATGACCAACACTTCAACAAACTCACCAAGATCAGAAACAAATAATACCTCGCGTTTTTCAGCATCACGCTCCTGCACCTGCCAGGCGCTGGGATAGATGATTGAGTAGTCGGGATGCCCATACGAAGTGAATAAACTGGTGTCACCGATACGCTGCCCTGCTCCCAGTGGACTAAAACCATTCAAAAGTTCCGGACCATCAAGAAACGTATCGCCGTCTGTGTCGGCTCGTGTCGGATTGGTACCATACAAAGATTCTTCAACGGAAGTAAGTTGATCACCATCAAGGTCAATACTACCCCCGGGTGATGTAGTGCCAGGAGTCGTCGTCGGCGTGGTGGTCGGTTGATTTAAATCAATACTGACGCTGGTATTCGTGGAGCTCGTTGATGTCGCTGGCGCGGTAACCACCGGAGCTAGTGGTGGCGTCGTCGTATCTGCTGTTGGTGATTGATTTGACACCGGTTGAGGCGACAGCGGGGCAAGATTTTGATTAAGATAATAGGCAAAACCAGCCAACCCGCCAATGATCAGTATGCCAAGCACCACTACTAATATAACGCCAAAACGCTGCTTTTTTGTTTTCACATAAAAGCGCTGCGGCATGACGTGAATCTGTTCAACAAGCGCCGGATCAACGGTCTGATCCTGCGCTTGTAATTTTTTTAATTTTTTCTTTTTACTTAAAAAAGCCATAGTAATCAGCTGCGTCCGAAAACAACAACTGTGCTAGTTAGTCTGCAGTAGCGGACCAAGTCCCTTTGGGTTGAATTGATTACGCACCTCTTCTCCGTCAAGGAATCCGTCGCCATCGGTGTCGGGGTTGTTTGGATCGGTTTCAAAAACACGTACTTCATCGCGATCGGTCAAGCCATCAGCGTCGGTGTCAACTTTGGTACTATTAGTACCATACAGTGTTTCTTCGTCATCATTAAGGCCATCACGGTCAGTATCACGTACGACTGGTTCAGGCGGAGTTGCTGGTGTATCGTTCACCGGTGACTGAGCCGTATTTATGGGTGTGGTATTAGTCGCGGACTGCTGAGTAGTATCAGGCGCTACCGCAACACCCGAACCCTGTACTAGGGTAAAAGCATACCAACCAGCTCCTGCCAGTACACCAATAATCACGATAACTACCAACCCGAGCACCACCTTGCGACGCTGAGCCAGAATCGGCTCTTTGGCTACTGATTTTTCGCGCTTGGGCATAGCGGCGGCCAGTGCTGGCGCGGCCGTGGCCGGTGAGGTAAATTGCGGCTCTACCTGATCCACCTCACCGAGAATATCCTCTGGTTCTTTTGATTGATTCATGCGGGGCGGCTCGGGGGCCGGCGGTGTGGGAGGTACTCCTATCGTTGGTAAATTACTTGGTACTTGATTTTTTGGTTGATCCTCAAACATAAAAGTATGAAGTTAATTAAATAATTAAGGAACATTATCAAACAGTGCACGGCAGTAGATACGGCTCTGGCTGTTATATATTCCGTTCCAAATTGAAGCTGGAGAGCCATATCGAGGATCTGGCTTAGAAGTATCAGGCCATAAACGTACTTGTGGTGCACCACTCTCTTGACCAAAACCAGAGTTTACCCAACCTGTTTCATTAAAACACGGAGTGGGCCCACCAGAGACACAGGTCGGCAAACTATTCCAGCCGCTTGCTGGACGACCATTGTCATTATCATTAAACGCAATACACTTAGCTGGCAAAGCGTTAGGTAAGCCAGAAACAGCTGGTTTTGTATACTTTGTTCTTTGTGTGCCAAAGGTTGGATTTTTAAAGTTGATATTTGTACACAGTCCCGTGTCATTAAAATCAGCAAAAGCGCCCCGGATGCCACGACCAGAAGTCGGGATTGCATCGTCATAATCGCCTGTTGACCCACTATCAAAACCTTCGAAAGCAAGAACGTGCCTATTATCAGGGTTTGGTATTAAAGTTGATGCAACATTGAAACTGACGGCATCTATAAATGTTCGCCCTGGATTATTCGTACCATAGCGCGGCGGGTTAAGATTACCAGTAATCAGTTTACCATCAATATATATATTGAAAAAGTCGAGAGCGCCAAATACAGCTCTACAACTGTTACTCTGGTCACACCCCGAGCCCTGACAATCATCATACGTCAGTCCCACAGCAGCAGCGTTACAGATGGCGCCATTAGCCTTGACACAAACCCCTGGTGGAGACTCAACGCAAGTCTGCCCAGCAGTCTTAGAACAACCAACTGCACACTGACTATCACCATCAAAGTCGTTGTTTGGATC
>JAHFHR010000019.1 GCA_023246815.1 bacterium
GTGCCGTACGAAAACCGGCAATGTGCACCCCGCCTTCTGGATTGAAAATGTTATTAGCAAATCCAAAGAGGTTCTCATTGTATTCATCGGTATACTGAATAGCCACCTCAACCTTGGTTTCATCCTCTTCTTTTTCAACATAGAATACATTTTCATGTTTTGGCTCAGTGCGGTGGTTCAAATGTCTGACGTATGACGCGATGCCACCTTCAAAGTAAAACGTGTGGGGGAGGGTGTCTTTATCTCGTCGCTGGTCAATAACCGTAATTTTAATACCTTTGGTGAGGTATGCTTGTTGCCGGAAGTGGTCAAGAATAGTATCCAGATTAAATTCAAGCACGGTAAAAATTTCGGCGTCAGGTTTGAAGGTGATGGTTGTACCGGTACCACTAGCTTTACCCACTGGTTTGACTTGGGCTTTTGGTTTACCCCGAACGTACTCCTGCACCCATGTTTTACCTTCTCGTCTGACTTCGGCTTTGGCATACTCAGACAGGGCGTTGACTACTGACACGCCTACGCCATGCAGACCGCCGGATACTTTATAGCCACCGTCGCCGAATTTTCCGCCGGCGTGCAGTTTGGTCATGACCAGTTCAAGGGCGGATTTTTTGGCTTGTTTGTGAGTATCAACCGGAATTCCTCGGCCGTTATCAGTAACCGAAACCATGCCGTCGTGATGCAGAATAACGGTGATGGTGTCACAGTAGCCGGCCATAGCTTCGTCAATGGAGTTATCAACGACTTCCCAAACTAAGTGATGTAACCCTTCAGAGGCGGTATTGCCAATATACATGCCCGGCCGTTTACGGACCGGCTCCAAGCCTTCCAGAACCGTGATTTGTTGAGAAGTATAGGATCCAGTATCAGCTGGTTTTTTATCCAGTTTTTTCGTGATTTCTTTTGCCATAGGTAAAATAAAAAAATGTTTTTGTTTCAATGCAATCTTGATTCTATTCTAGCATTTTTTTGTTTAACTTTCAAGTACATTTTTACTTACCAATGCTTACAAAAGTATTAATTTTCTGGTATAATTAAAACATCATTTCTATGCCTCAAACAGGAGGACCTGAACAGGTCAGTAATTTTCAGCTTAAAGCCAGCTACTGGTACGTCAGTCATAAGGCGCAGGTGCGTCGTGCGTTTACCGGTGGACTGATCGTATTATGCTTGGCACTGTATAGCTACAGCTTTTATCAGCTGGGGCTTTTCTTGATAGTACAAGGACCGGAAGAGTTAAAACAGCTTGATCAGCTCACGGCCAGTAGCCTTAATTATCGTGCCATTAACACCCGTCAACAGCCAAGGCCGTTACAGATTGTCAGTTTTGACGCGACGGGCAGTAGTGATGGCGTTACTGACTTTGTTGTCCGGTTGCGCAATCCCAACGATCAGTTCGCGGCCCGACCGGTTACCATCCAGTTACTTTCCGGTGGAGCAACCGTTGCCACCAAGCAGACATTTATCTTACCGACTGAAGAAAAATTAGTTACCTTTTTTGGTCAGTCAGTCAGCAGTAGTGCAACAGCGTCCATTGTTGCTACCGATTGGACGCGGGTCCGAGATTTCACGGAGTTTGCTCAAGCGCGGTTACAGTTTCAGATCAGCAACATTGATTTTAAAACCTCACAGCAGTCTGGTATTCGCGGTGAGTTACCGATAAGCGTACTGTCATTTGATATTACCAACGATAGTGCCTATTCGTATTGGCACGTCGGAACGTACGCGTCGCTCAAGACGCAGGGTCGTGTTGGGGCGATTAACTTCACCACCGTTGACCAACTCCGTTCGGGAGAGACGCAGACCGTTGAAATGCGCTGGTTTGAACCAGTGCCGCCGACCAGTCAGGTGGAGATTCTAACGGAAGTAGACATTTTAGATCCAACAGTGTACATGCCGGTGGAGTAGGGTTTTTAGTAAAACAGCAGCCAAAAATAGGCTGTTTTTGTTTTATTGACAAATTTTGATTTTTATAGTATAAAGAAACGTCACCGTTGTGACCTGTTTAGCATAAGCTAGGCAGTGGTAGGTCTTGTCGCCAATGACTAGTGCGACAGCAAGACCTTGATAGGACATTACAAATCAGAGGAGAGTGTCATGTCGGAGAAAAAGCATCAGGCGCCAGATTACAAAGCCCGCTGCATGTGGGGGCCGCACCAGGTAAAGATCGGATTGTCCCCCTCTCAATTTCATCTGGGCAAGGTTGTTGCGGCAAGTGACGCTCCAGATGGGAAAGGGTACATTACCCTTCGTTTGGTTGGGGGAGTTAAGGATGTGCGTTCCTCTGTCTTCGTCCGGGATCTTCGTCCGGAAGTTGTACAGGCAGCGCTCGCCATGCAAGACGATTACAAGGCGAACACCCAAAGGATGCTTGAACTTCGTCAGGAGTTCAAGCGTCTGGAAAGCAAGTGGCGCGATTTGGATGCCGAGACTGGCATCGACAAAGCAGGTAAGGCAATAATGCGCGGTCCAATTCGGGATCGCGGAAACAAGATCAACAACGAGGAACTTCCCGCAGTTCGTGAGGCGTTCCACGTTCTGAACAAGAAGTTACTAAAGGTGATGCGCTCGGTACCAGCCCACATCTCCTTTTGGTCTGCTCCCGGGCCGAACGCATTTGGGATCCAGATTGAACCGGAGCCGGCATCAGGGGTATACCCGCATAAATCTCGAATCGTTGACGCCACATTGCGGCTATTGGCGCTCGACCTTTCCAACCAGAAAGTCGCCGACTGGCTGGGAGGTAAGGCTAAGGCATCGGGTCGTATCTCCATCGGGCAAATCGGTCCGACGGAGCGCTTCACTCCCGTGCTGGTGCGAGGCAAGGAAAACTCCAGAAGTTTTGGAGTCATCAAATACAGCGTCAATTCGGGCGGGCAGATGCTATTCCTTATTGGCATCAGTGGGGAGAAAGAGTACTCAGTCCTCCAGCTCTTGGCCGTGAACACCGAGGAAGGGGGGTTTGGGAGATTGCTCGTTACGGCAAACTCCAAGCTGGTCACCATCCCGGACAGTACCATGAAGGAGTGGCGGAAAGGGTTGGCCGAAGAAGCCGCCCAGAAGCCGTAAGGTCAGCGGCGAACTAGTAGTACACGGAGCGGGAAACCATGGATGGTTTCCCGCTCTTTTCGTTTTCTTGACAAAAATATTTATTTTGTTTATAGTAAGTTCGTTAATTAATCACACATACCGCCCTCATATATTGCTAGCTGATCCTGCCCATGTGGCCCAGCTGGTAGGCGGTAGAGGATACCCGTCCTCTATTAGCAACGGACGCGGTTTAAAAAGGAACTATGACTCAAATCCCAGATTTGATGACCATGCTTAAGTCTGGTGTCCATTTCGGCCACCAGTTGAGTAAACGTCATCCGAAGATGAAGCCGTACATCTTTACGTCAAAGAGCGGTTTCCACATAATTAATTTAGAAGCAACGCAGGAAAAGCTGACTGAAGCGCTTGCGTTTGTAAACAAAGTCGTGGCCAATGGTGGCACGATTTTATTTTTGGGCACCAAAAAACAGGCCCAGCCGATCGTTCAAAAGTATGCCAAAGCGTGTGGCATGCCGTACCTGACTGAGCGCTGGCTTGGTGGCACCTTCACCAATTTTGGTGAAATCGTCCAGGTGGTACGCAAGTATACTAAGTTTAAACAGCAAAAGGCTACCGGTGAGATCAAGAAATACACCAAAAAAGAACAACTTGAGATTACTCGTGAGATTGAAAAACTTGATAAAATCGTTGGCGGTATTGAGACTATGACCAAGGTACCGGATGCGATATTCATCGTTGATATTAAGCGAGAAAAAACCGCAGTGGCTGAAGCAATTAAAAAAAATATCCCAGTGATCGCGATCTGTGACACTAACGTCAATCCGGATTTGATTACCTACTGTATTCCGGCGAACGACGACGCGGTGAAGTCAATCGAGCTCATCACCGGCTTGATCAGTCAGGAAATTCAAGAAGCAGCCAATAAAAAAGCTACAGCCCCCACAACGTAGTGGGCAATTAGTAATTGGGCACTAGAAATTAAAAAAAATATGTCTATTGATACTGCACTCATCGCTCAACTCCGTGAACAAACCGGCGTTGGCATTGCCGACTGCAAAGAAGCCCTTGAAGAGGCGAAGGGGGATTTGACGTTGGCTGTAGAAATTTTACGTAAAAAAGGCGCGCTAAAAGCAGCCAAGAAATTTGCTGAGCGCACTGCTTCCGAAGGTCTTATTGGTAGTTACATCCACTCCAATGAAAAAATTGGCGTGCTGATTCAGCTGCATTCCGAGACGGACTTCGTCGCCCGCAATGAAGAATTCAAGCAATTGGTTAAAGATTTGGCTATGCAGGTGGCAGCTGCCAACCCAAGTTATGTGAAACCAGACGACGTACCGGCTGACGTGTTAGAAAAAGAAAAAGAGGTATATCGTGAGCAGCTTAAGCATGAAGGTAAACCAGCAGAGATGATTGAGAAAATTCTTGATGGTAAGCTGACTAAGTTTTATTCAGAAGTGTGTTTACTCAAACAGACATTCATTAAAGATGACTCAGTGACGGTTGAGCAGTTGATTGAACGTGCCATTGCTCGGCTTGGTGAAAAAATTGAAATAGCCCGTTTTGTCCGTTATGAAATTTAAACTATATAGCCTTATTGCATTACTGTTGATTGTCGGTGTAGCTACTGGATGTTTTCGTAAGACCACTCCAACTGACACCACTCCGGTCGGCGTTGTTGAAACCGGTACGATTATTGATGTTACTGAAAAAAACGGTCAAACCATTGCGGCGGTGCCTGGCGATGTTATGTATATCAAACTTACTGGCGAAGCAGCTTCCGGTAAGCAGTGGTCAGTGATCAAACCGATCACGGGCTCAGCGCTTGAGCTCAAAGATCATAAGATAGTTGGTTTGGTTGACCCTGCCGTGCTTAATGGACGCTTCACTGATGAGTGGTGGTTGAAAATTCTTGAATCAGGACTGATTGAAGTTCAGTTCAATTATGGCGAATCTGGCAAGGAATCTGAAACCTCATTTGCCATCACCGTCAATAGTCAACCCGAGTAGTTTTTTTTACTCTAAAATATGCATAACAAACAGCTATCAGCGCACAAGGTTTATTTTTACGCTAGTGCCGCGGTAGCTGTTTGTTTTGTTTTGGTCGGCTGTGTGCGTGGCAACGGTGGCCACACTACTACTCCGGCGACGCCGGGTGGAGCAGTGGCGGTAATTGACAGCAACATCATCGTTAATCAACCACTGTCAAACAGTACGGTAAAAAGTCCATTTACCATTTCTGGTCGTGCCCGAGTACCTGAAGGCACGGTGTTGGTTTATGTTAGCGATGCCAATGACGTAGTACTGGCAACGACTACGACTCAGGCTAGTGACGCATCACCGCTTTGGGGAACGTATAGTACGGAGATTAACTTTCCCACACCTTCTACATCACAGGGGTTTCTAGGAGTGTATGTCCAAAATCCTGATACTGGCGCTGAGCAAAACGTGATTAAAATTCCTATTCGATTCGCCGAGTATCAATTGCCAATAGTGCAGGTATTTTTTAGTAATATCCAGCGCGATCCTAACCTGCTTAGTTGCGATGTTGTATACTCAACGACCCGCGAGGTAGCCCAGCCCGAGCAGCGGGTGATGACCGCGCTTACTCAACTACTAGCCGGGCCTACCGAAGATGAGTCCAAGGAAGGTTTCATTTCAAGTCTGCCGGAAACTGGCGTTGTGGTGAATAGTATTAACCTCAAAGATGGTGTGTTTACCGTTGATTTTAATCAAGCATTGCAAGCAGGGGTCGCTGGTTCCTGCCGAGTACAGGCTATCCGAGCGCAAATCACTCAGACCCTATTGCAGTTTGACGGTGTTACTGATGTGGTAATTTCTGTTGAAGGAAAAAGTGAAGCTATTCTACAGCCCTAGATCATGAAAGTACGAAAACACTAGCGCGTCAAAGCAGGCTATTCCTTTGTTTTTATGCCCTAGTGTTTTTATGCTATACTTACATTATTCATTATTCTAAATTTTAAGACAGTACCTATTCATCACTACTATGCCTATACGTATTGCCATTAATGGTTTTGGTCGTATTGGCCGAGCCGCTTTCAAGATTGCCCTTGAAAATAAAAACGTCCAAGTCGTTGCCATTAACGATTTAATGGACATCAAAACATTGGCGCATTTATTGCAATTTGACACTGCTTATGGACAGTTTAAGAGGAAAATCCAAACTACCCGAGAAGGTTTGACTATTGATGGTGTCGTTATTCCGGTATTTTCAGAACGAGATCCAGCTAAGCTGCCGTGGAAGAAATTAAAAGTTGACGTGGTACTTGAGTGTACGGGTATTTTTAAAGAAAAAAAGACCGCGGGCGCTCATCTGACTGCTGGTGCGAGTCAGGTCATTATTTCCGCACCAGCCAAAGATGGTGCGACTCAAAGTTTAGTATCCGGGACTAAACATTCCGAGGACTGCATCAAGAAAAATAGTTGCGACAGCGTTATCTCAATGGCGTCCTGCACCACCAACTGTATTTCGCCGGTGATGCAAGTGCTGGAGTCAAAGTTTGGTATTGAGAAAGCAATGATGACCACCGTGCATGCCTACACTTCAACTCAAAGTTTGGTTGACGGTCCGCATAAAGACTTACGTCGTGCGCGGGCGGCCGCTCAAAATATTATTCCAACCGATACCGGCGCGGCTCGTGCAACAACTAGAGTGATTCCAAAAATTAATAATCTATTTGACGGTATTGCCTTGCGCGTACCCGTGATCACCGGATCGCTGTCTGATATTACTGCAGTGTTGAAACGAAAAAAAGTAACTGCCGAGCAGATTAACGCTGCCTTTAAAGAAGCAGTGAAACAGCCGATGTATAAAGGTGTGCTGGCAGTATCAAATAAACCACTGGTGTCATCCGATTTTATCGGTGATTCCCATTCGTCAATTGTTGATCTTGAATTTACGCGAGTAGTTGGTGGTAATTTGGTAAAGGTGCTGGCCTGGTACGACAATGAGTGGGGATATTCAACGCGATTGGTTGAGATGGCAGCGCGTGTTGGAGCAGTTGCCAAGAAGCGTTAATTGGTGTGTACATATAACCTATAGCAGTGGTATGAAGTTTCCGCGATGTATTATTTCTATATCAATTCTTGCTTTTGTACTTACGGCTTGTAACGTCCAGCAGAATTATGCTGTGCAGTATACCTTTACCAATGAAGTAACCACCGAGACCAAGGTTGAACAAACCAGCGATGGCATAGAGGTGACTATTGCTTTTGCTGATATTAGTTGTGATTTTCAGAATCTCGGAGCCGTGTTGGAGCGGCAGAGTAGCGACTTTTTTTTGAGGATATCGGGCGCTGAAACATCAGAGCGGTGCAGTTCAAAATTCAGCGCCAGCATTTCTGGTATTCAGTCTGGTAGTTATACACTGCATGTGGTATATGACAAAAATGGTGAAATGCAGCAGGTGCTGACTAGAGATTTCACCGTACAGTAATCGTTATGCAACAGTTGCTTGCGAAATGGAAAATAGTATGGGAACACCGTACCATACCCCTGATGATCGGGGGTATTTTGGTAGTTGGGTTTTTAGCATATGTCAATATCTACAGTAATGAGTTTTTGTGGGATGATGAGTTCTTAATTCAGCGAAATGCCTTGGTTCAGGAACGCGGAGCATTTACTAAGATTTTTCAAAGTGGTAGTGGCGCGGGTGCTGGTCGGCTTGATGACCTCTACCGTCCATTGCAACTGGTGGCCTATAACGGCATTGTTTCAGTATTTGGTGTTACTTCTTGGCCCTTTCATGCGTTTAATGTGGTACTACATCTTGCTAATGCCGTTTTGGTATTTTTTTTGATCCTCCTGCTGTTTGACAAACTATTAGTCGCCTTTTGGACAGCGCTTTTATGGGTAGTACATCCTATACATACCGAGGCCATTACCTATATCAGCGGCACCGCTGATCCGCTGTATCTGCTATTTGGGCTTGGCGCGATGGTGGCGTATGTCTGTTTTCGCAAGTACCATCGTTGGTGGTGTTATGGATTAGCGCTGGTGCTGTTTGTCCTGTCATTACTCTCAAAAGAGATTGCCATCGTGTTGCCGATATTACTGTACCTATATGAATTTGTATTTCACGATGACGAAAAGACCTGGAAACCATATCTTTGGCCGACGCCGTTATTTTTGCTGGCACTGGTATACTTTGGATTTCGCTTAACGGTGCTTAATTTTGAGGGAGCACTGGGGCTCGTCGAAGCAGAAACAGTTTACGGCCAATCGTTGTTGGTTCGACTGTTTACTTTTTTAGCGGCGTTATTGTCCTACTACTCATTCTTGTTATTTCCGGTTAACTTACACTTTGAGCGACAGTTTCCGGTATTTACCTCATTGTTTGCTTGGCCAGTGTTCACATCATTGGGAATTCTGATTGCGCTTGTTTGGACAACATTTGCTGCTGTTGTTCGGCGAAATTACTACGTGTCGTTTGGTATTTTATGGTTTTTTATCGCTCTCATCCCGGTGAGCGGTATTATTCCGGTCAACGCGTTGATTCTCGAACATTGGTTGTACTTACCCTCCATTGGATTTTTTTTGATAGTGGCAATGCTGTTGTTCAAGATCCATGAACGAATCGGCTATTACCGATCAGTAGTCAGTCTGGCCGTGGTGGTCCTGTTGTTTATTTTGTTGAGCTTGACGTTAGCACGCAACATTGATTGGCGCGATCCGATTACCTTTTACAACAACATTCTGTCGTACGGTCCAAGTACGGCTCGGGTGCATAATAATTTGGCGATGGCGTATGATGATCATGGAAATACTATTTCCGCTGAGCGTCATTATCAAGCGGCGATACAGATGAGCGATAGATATGCTGAAACGCGCTACAATCTTGGACTTTTGTATGCACGCTCGGGACAGTTTGATGCAGCGATTGAGCAACTGGAGCACAGCATTGAGATTAATCCCAATTTTTTCTTTGCACATCGATTACTTGGGCAAATCTATCAGCAGCTTAGAAAAGAGGAACTGGCGGAGCAGTACTTTAGGCAAGCCGAAGCGATTGAGTTGTACTAATGCTCGTATCGCCACCATCAATTTAGGACTCATGACAATTTGTGTTATAATAAAATTGTTATGAAGCTTAAATCTATTCGCAGTGTCGTACAACTAAAAGGAAAAACCGTGTTATACAGAACGGCCTACGATGTACCCTTAAAAAAATCAGGGACTGGTATGGTGGTGGCTGATGATCGGCGTATCACTGAGAGTTTGCCGACGCTGCGTTATTTGTTGAAAAAACAGTGCAAAATTGTGGTGATGCCGGGGTGGCTTGGCCGACCTGATGGTAAGGTCGTTGAAAGCCTAAAAATGGATCCGGTTGCTCGAGCACTTGCTAGGCTGATCAAAAAACCTGTCACTAAACTTGATGACTGTGTTGGTCCGGTAGTATCACGGGCAATCAGTAAAATGAAAAATGGTCAGATTGTCATGCTTGAGAACACCCGTTTTTATCCGGAAGAAATGGCGGACAACAAGCTGTTTGCGGCGCTACTGGTTCAGGGAATGGATCTAATCTGTTTTGATGCCTTTGGGCACATTCATCGTGTTCATGCCTCAACGACTGGTATTACCAAGTTGTTACCCAGCTACGCCGGTTTGCTGATGGAAAAAGAAATCAATGAATTGTCAAAAGTAACCACCAAACCGAAACGACCAATGGTGGTAGTGATGGGTGGTGCTAAAATTTCCGATAAGATTCACGTGCTTACTACATTGGTCAAACACGCTGACCGTGTGCTTATTGGAGGTGGTTTGGCTAACGTGTTTCTGAAAGCTCAAGGGGTCGCGGTTGGCAAATCATACCTTGAAGATGTGTTTGTTGACTCCGCTCAGAGAAAAAAAGTAAACACTATTGATTTGGCACGGGCATTGCTTAAGCAGTATAAAAATAAAATCATCATCCCGACTGACTTGGTAGCTGGTAGTAAGGTAGATGCGCGCGCTGCTACCGCGGTGGTAGATGTTGCTGCCGGACAGCATATACGCAGTGATTGGATGTTTCTTGATATCGGACCCAAGACTGTTGCGCAGTATGTTACAGAAATCAAACGCGCTAAAACTATTTTTTTTAACGGTCCGATGGGGGTGTTTGAACTGAAGTTATTTGGAATGGGGACAGAGAAAATTGCCCGCGCCATTGGACAGTCTCCTGGTACAACCATTGTCGGTGGCGGGGATACTGAAATTGTTGCTGATAAATATCAACTTGAAAAAAAGTTTAGTCATGTCTCAACTGGCGGTGGTGCCAGTATGGCCTTCTTGGCTGGTGCCACGTTACCCGTGTTAGAAAAATTAATTAAAAAATAATTCATTTATTCAATAACTAATAAACATATGGAGTTAAACAAAGATCAACAAACAGTTAAACTACGACCAGCTGGTTGGGCATTGGTCATGATGACTTTGGTCGCACTGACCCTGATTACGTACTTGGTCGCACTGACCCGCAACGAATTTGCAAAACATAACTATATTGGACGCAGCGATCAGCAAGTATACACCATTACCATTTCCGGTGAGGGAGAAGTGGCTGCTACTCCAGACATTGCTCAGATTAATTTGGGCGTGACCACTGAGCGCAAGGATGTGGCCGAGGCACAGCAGGAAAATAGTGATAAAATGAATAATCTCATCACGCAGCTCAAGGGACTCAATGTTGCGGCTGAGGATATCAAAACCACCAACTACAGTATTTACCCACTGTATAATTACTTTCCAGATCGACCGCAAGAGTTACGCGGGTACGAAGTATCACAGTCAGTAACCGTGAAAATTCGTGATCTTGATAAGATTAGTGATGTCTTGGCGCTGGCTGGACCAACGGGTGTGAATCAAGTTGGTGGGTTATCTTTTACTATTGATGATCCGGAAGAGCTGAAGCAGCAGGCTCGCGAAGAAGCATTGAAAAATGCCAAGACTAAAGCTGAAAGTCTGGCTAGTATCGCCGGTGTCAGGCTTGGTCGTTTAGTGTCATTTAGTGAAGACTTTTATGGCGCTCCGGTGCCGGTGTATCGTGATTTTGCCGCTGGGCAAGGCTACGGCGGGGGTGGAGCACCAACCGTTGAGCCGGGCTCACAAGATGTAATCGTGAATGTTACCGTAACGTACGAAGTCTTGTAATTTTGGGTAGTCATTCTATTTTGTCAAGCTTGGTATGACGCCACTAAAATGTAGAACATAAAAATTCTTATGGCAAAAATAAAATCAATGAACGCCCTAGAAATTTTGGACTCGCGCGGTAATCCAACCGTACGAGTCCAAGCGACGCTTTCAGATGGCACGGTGGCTTCGGCTGCAGTGCCATCTGGCGCGTCTACGGGAGTGCACGAAGCCTTAGAGTTACGCGATGGTGATACGAAGCGTTACGGTGGTAAGGGTGTACAGCAAGCAGTAGCTAACGTCAACAAAATGATTGTGCCGAAACTTAAAGGCATGGATGTGAATAAGCAACGTCAGATTGATAGTATAATGTTGGCACTGGATGGTACCAAAAATAAATCAAAGCTTGGCGCGAATGCTATCCTGGGTGTGTCTTTGGCCGTAGCACATGCAGCAGCACTATCAAACAAATTGCCTTTGTACAAGCACCTGAGAAAAGTTTTTAATCTAAAATACAGCGGTTACACCTTACCAATTCCGACCATGAACGTCTTAAACGGTGGTGCGCACGCCGACTGGATTTTAGATTTTCAGGAGTACATGATTGTACCCATGCAAAAAACTTTTAAAGAACGCTTGCGCTGTGGTTCGGAAGTCTTTCATGCGCTCGGTAAGCTGCTCAAAAAACAGGGCTACAGTATTTTGAAAGGCGATGAAGGCGGATATGCTCCCGCGCTTAAAAATAATGAAAAAGCTTTGCAGCTATTGTTGCAGGCGATTACAGCGGCTGGCTATGTCCCCGGCAAAGATGTTAATTTAGCCATGGATCCGGCGACATCTGAGTTTTATGACGAGCAGAAAAAAGTCTACTCGATGAAGGTAGATAAAAAAACCAGAACCTCAGCTCAAATGATTGAAATGTGGAGCGCACTCGTGAACAAGTATCCGATTATCTCTTTA
>JAHFHR010000084.1 GCA_023246815.1 bacterium
ATGCATCACATCGCCAAGGTCATTCAGCGCACTACCAGCGGGATGATGAGCAATCACCAAATCACATCCTAACTCTTTGGCCATCATGATTTCCGATGGCTGAATGTCAATACCGGCCATCACCTTTCTGATTGGCCGTTTATGGTCAACAAAGACACGAGTGTCGGAATACGGATTCCAAAGTTTTTCCGTATCAAAACGCTCTTTTTGTTTGACTGATAAACCATTGTAGCGTTCACGTGACCGCGCCAAAATTTCTTTGATACGAGGCGTGCCGCGCAAATCTGAGTTAATGCCCAGCTTCACCACTAGTTCATAGATTTGTTGTATAGTCATAGAAAAAACAAAAAATTAAAAACACACATTAAATATTAAAGCTTCTCAAGGCTAATATCCCCCTCTTCAAGCGTCCGTACTTTACCATGACTACCCGCCCTAATGTCAACCAAATAGGCCGCCTTTTTGATAGTACCCCCAAACTCAGCCACCACATCATCAAAACCTTCTTGGTGCAACACGACGCGGTCATCAAGGGAAAATGCTAAGTCTTTGCGCAACTGATTAACCTGCCGTATTAACTCGCGCGCAACACCTTCTTTTCTGAGCTGCTCAGTAAGCTGTGTGTCTAATGTTTCCTCCTTACCAAAAATCAAGGTTTTAACATTGAGTTCATCAAGGATAATCGCAACCAACTCATCATCAAGCTTCTTGGCTAGTACTATTGTATATGACGCTAGGGGTTGACGAATTTTAATACCAGCTTCGGCACGCGCCGCCAGTGCTTGTTCAACAATCTTGCGTGCCAATGCCATTTCTTCAAGCAATTTTGTATCAATTAATTTTTTATTAACCTCTGGCCATGATTCTAGATGGACTGACTCTTGCTCCTCCGATACGCTACGATAGATCTGCTCAGCAATAAAGGGCATAAATGGGGCGATAAGTTTGGAAAACTCGCCAAGCACAAAGCCAAGTGTTTGTATACCTTGCTCATCACCGTCGCGAAAACGTTCGCGACTGCGACGCACATACCACGTTGAAAGCTCGTTAATAAATTCAGTAATCGGCCGAGCAGCTTTGACAATCTGGTACGCTTCCATGTGCTTAGAAATTTCCTGATTCAATAGATTGAGTTTGGCCAAAATCCATCGATCAAGAATGTGGGTAACTTTTAACTGAGAGCTTTTAACTGAGAGCTTTTCTGTTTGGTAGATTTGATAAAAACTCAAAATATTTTCTAGCAGCATCACATTTTTCTGTAGTGATTCTTTTACTTCTTTTTCTGAAAAGTTCATGTTCTCGGCCTCCATCACGGGGGTGGTCAACAGATAGTAGCGCAGCGCATCAGCGCCGTACTGATCCAATATCTCATTAACATCAGGATAATTTTTGAGTTTCTTGCTCATTTTCTTGCCGTCTTCGGCAAGAACGATACCGTTGACAATCACATTTTTGAAAACGTTAGTTTTTTTGATGGACACACCGATGACGTGCAAGTAGTAAAACCAGGCACGGGTTTGATCAACACCCTCGGCAATAAATTCAGCAGGAAAATTGTTTTCAAATTTTTCTTTGTTTTCAAACGGATAGTGCATCTGGGCGTACGGCATGGAACCGGAGTCAAACCAAGTATCAAGTACATCCGGGATACGCTGCATCACACCGCCACATTTTTCGCACGGTACGGTAACAGTATCAATAATATGTTTGTGTAAATCCGTAATCTTCTGGCCGCTGTCTTTTTCTAAATCAGCCACTGATCCATATACTTTTAGTTCATTACACCCTTGGCACTGCCAAATCGGCATGACGCTGGCCCAAAAACGCTGCCGAGAAATAGACCAATCACGAGCGCCTTCCAGCCATTTACCAAACCGACCAGCCTTAATATGTTCCGGTGACCAGTTGATATGCTTAGCCTCTTTTAACATCGTGGTTTTAATCTTAGTAACATTCACAAACCATGAACTGGTGGCATAGTTAATCAGTGGAGTATCACAACGCCAGCAGTGCGGATAGCTATGCTCATATTTTTCTTTAGCAAATAGTAACCCCTTGGCAGCCAAATTTTTAACAATCACTACATCAGTTGACTGGTGATCATCAATTGGTTTTACGGACAATCCAGCTAAATCTTTAATCTCGGGTTTAATCGTCCCATCCATGTTAACATGTTGAACAAAAGGCAAATTGTATTTTTTAAACGAGTCATAGTCGTCTCCACCAAAAGCTGGAGCAATATGAACCACTCCGGTTCCTTCATCCGTATTAACAAAGTCCTCGGTTACGATTGTATAAAAATTTTCTTTGTTTGCTATGTTGGCATCGAGATAGTCATTAAATAGCGGTTTATATTTTTTACCCACAAGATCGCGACCTTTAATCTCTTTTTTAACAAACGAAATTGAAGTCGCTTCTCCAATTTGAAACTGTGGATTATCTATTATTGCTTTTTTTGCAGCAATATATATTTCACTGTCCTCAGGATTTAATTTGAATGCACAATATTCAATATCCTTCCCAACCGCTAATGCCACATTACCCGGTAACGTCCACGGTGTGGTGGTCCAGGCTAATATAAACGTCCCTGGTTCATCGACCAACTCAAACTTGGCGGTCACTGACAAATCTTTAATCGTTTTATAACCCTCAGATACTTCCTGCTGTGACAAGGTGGTTTCACAACGTGGGCAGACATGCATGGACTTGTAGTCGCGGTAAATCAGGTCTTTGTCCCACAACTCTTTAAACACCCACCAAATACTTTCCATGTAGGAAAGGTCCATGGTCTTGTAGGCGTTTTTCATATCGGCCCAACGCCCAAGCCGTGGAATTGTTTTTTCCCATTCAGCGGCATAGGCCAGCACCTTACTGCGACAAAGTTCATTGAATTTATCTACGCCGTACGCCAAAATTTCTTTTTTATTTTTAAAACCCAGTTCTTTTTCAACAATATTTTCAATGGGCAAACCGTGACAATCCCAACCCCAGCGACGTTCAACCCGAAAACCACGCATGGTGAAATAGCGCGGCACAACATCTTTCATGATTGAGGAAGGAAAATGTCCGTAGTGCGGCAAGCCAGTAGCAAACGGCGGACCATCATAAAAAACATAATCACCGCGCGGACTTTCTTTTTCTAGAGATTTCTGAAAAATACTATTATCTTCCCAGAATGTGAGAATCTCTTTTTCTTTTTGTGAAAACTTTGATTCCATAAATAATGCCCTTAGGTTACATCTGCTCAATCGGCGGAATGCCAAGCAACATCAATCCTGTACCGAGCACAATCTGCACGTCCTTCAACAGCAGCAAACGCGCATTTTTTGTTTGTTCATCTGCTTTAAGCACGGGATGTTTTTCATAAAAAAGACTAAACTGTTGTGCCAGCTCATAGAGATAGTTGGCCACGTCTGCCGGATTATAACTAGTAACGGCAGTACTCACCGCCAGCGGAAACCGCGCTAATTGTTTGACCAGCGAAAATTCTTCATCAGTAGTAATAGTGGTAACGTCAACGCGCGTGGTAGGTTTCACTTTTTCTTTGGCAAAAATACTGGCAATGCGCGCATACGTGTACTGCACATACGGTCCGGTTTTACCATTAAACG
>JAHFHR010000085.1 GCA_023246815.1 bacterium
TGAATACGAAACGTTGGATCTTCTTCAGCCAATTTCTGCATCGCGATGCCCATTTTTTCCTGATCGGCTTTGGTTTTTGGTTCAATCGCCACTGAAATAACCGGCTCGGGGAAGACAATCGATTCAAGAATCACCGGACGCTCTTCATCACACAGCGTGTGACCCGTAATAGTGTCTTTGAGTCCCACCGCGGCGGCAATTTCACCGGAGTACACTTCTTTTACTTCTTCGCGGGTATTAGCGTGCATGCGGACGATACGGCCGATTCGTTCTTTGTTACCGGTTGATGAATTGTAGACGTAGGAACCAGCATCAAGTCTGCCTGAATAGACGCGGAAAAATACTAGTTTACCAACGAAAGGGTCAACGGCAATTTTGAACGCCAAAGCAGCAAATGGTTCATCATCTGATGCGGTACGAACCACTTCTTTACTGACATCACGTGGATCAAAACCAGTGACGGCCGGCACATCAAGTGGGGTTGGCAAATAATCACAGACAGCGTCAAGCATCAGCTGAACACCTTTATTTTTCAAAGCACTACCGGTGAGCACGGGCATCACTTGGCTGGCAATAGTTGCTTTGCGCAGTGCCGCTTTAATGGTAGGTACATCAATTACTTCACCGTTCAGATATTTAGTCATCAACACTTCATCGTGTTGGACAATGGCCTCAAGTAGTTCACCGCGATATTTTTCAGCTTGTGCTTTCATCTCTTCTGGAATGTCCGTAATCTCAACGTCTTTCCCCTGTTCATCTTTGTAAAAATGAGCCTTTTGCGTCAATAAATCAATCACCCCAAGAAAACTTGATTCCGCGCCAATGGGCAACTGAATCGGATAGGCATCTTTGGTTAAACGATCGCGGATGCTTTGGACGTCAGCATAAAAGTCTGCACCGGTGCGATCCATTTTATTAATAAACGCAATCAACGGTACTTTGAATTTTTCTGCTTGATGAAACACAGTTTCAGACTGCGGTTCAACACCAGCCACGCCATCAAATACCATCACCCCACCGTCAAGAACGCGCAGTGAGCGCTGCACTTCAACCGTAAAATCAATGTGTCCGGGAGTGTCAATGATGTTGATGCGACATTTTTCGCTCTCATCGCCACGTGGCGCCCAAAAACAAGTCGTGGCCGCAGAAGTGATGGTGATACCACGCTCGCGCTCCTGTTCCATCCAATCCATTTCCGCGGCGCCTTCATGCACTTCACCAATTTTATGTTTTTTTCCTGTGTAAAACAAAATACGCTCGGTAACTGTTGTCTTACCGGCGTCAATATGGGCAATGATGCCAATGTTTCTAGTTTTATCAAGTGGGTATTCTCGAGCCATGAACGTAAGTGGTGGGGACTATTTACGACGAGCGCGACCGAAATGAGCAAAGGCTCGATTGGCTTCCGCCATTTTGTAGGTATCGCTACGTTTCTTCATCGCGGAACCTTCTTTTTCCGCAGCGGCCATTAGTTCATCAGCAAGACGCTTCGCCATTGGTGCGCCTTTACGATCGCGGGCCGCTTTAATCAGCCAACGAAAAGCCAAAGCGTTTTTACGGGCGCCCATCACTGGAATTGGTATTTGGTAGTTTCCGCCACCAACACGTCGAGATTTTACTTCAACATCAGGCGCAACATTTTTCAAAGCAGTATCAAAAACTTCTAAAGGATCCTTCTTGGTTTTTTCCTGAATAATCGCGAATGCATCGTAGACCACTTTACGGGCAGTTGACTTCTTGCCATCACTCATCACCTGATTGATGAATTTAGCAATCGCAACGCTATTGTATTGTACATCAGGAATAATATTTCGTTTTGGAGTTTTTCCACGCATAGATTACTTGGCCTTGCCAGCAGCAGCAGCAGCGCTGACTGAATCAACAGCGCCTGATTTTTTAGTACCATAGAGACTGCGGCCTTGTCGGCGCTTTTGTACACCAGCAGTATCATAGACCCCACGAACAATGTGATAACGCACACCTGGCAAATCTTTTACCCGGCCACCGCGCAACATTACCACTGAATGCTCCTGTAAGTTGTGACCCTCCCCCGGGATATAGGCCGTCACTTCCATACCGTTGGATAAGCGAACACGGGCAATTTTTCGCAGCGCTGAGTTCGGTTTCTTTGGGGTCATGGTCGTTACTTTCAAGCAGACACCACGCTTAAAACTGGCCCCTTTGGGTATTTCGCGTTTGCGGCGACGTAGTGTATTCGAAACAACCCGCAAGGCAGGAGTTTTACTCTTTTTCGGTTTTACTTTTCGATTCTTGCGAATCAATTGACTAATTGTTGGCATGTGCCAAAAAGGTCTTAAAAAGCTGCCTAAAAGGCAGGTTTAATAACATATCTACACTGAACTATACTAACGAATCGTGTCAATTTAGTCAAGGGTATGATTATAAACCAAAAATGTGGTTAAATAAGCGAAAAACTACCAAAAAAAGATTGCTCACTGCCGGTAAAAAAAGGAATAGTAGACCGATTGAGACAAAAAGTCCCCACTGAGCCATAAACATTGGGTTACCCAAAGGGGTGCGAGCGATGAATCGGGAAAACCAAGAAAAAGTGGTGAGTAGGTTCCAACCATCAAAACCGGGGAATGGAACAAGATTAAATACCCCAAGCACCAGATTAATTTGCATTAACATAGCGAAAAAAAGTACCCCCAGATTATTTTCAGTCACCCCAAACTGTTGGGTAGTTACTTTCAACACCAATGCGGCAATAATGGCCAGAATAAAGTTAGTAGTGATACCAGCCAGTGTTACCCAGCGGTATGAAGCAGCTCCCCCTTTCAACCGATGGGGGTTAACCGGTACCGGCTTGGCCCAACCGAATAAAAAGCCGGTGTTGGAAATAAAAAGAAAAAACGGAACCAATAGTGAACCAATGGGATCAATGTGGACAATGGGATTAAGCGACAACCGCCCGGCCACCCGGGCAGTATCATCGCCAAAATAGTTAGCCACGGCGCCATGGGCAATCTCATGTAAGATAACCGAGCCGATAAAAGCGACGATAAAGATGCCAAAAATAAGCGGGTCCATAGTTTTTGTATGATACCATAGGACTTGATTTTTTTAAACTCTTGTGGTAGGATTTTTTAGTGTCATGCCGAACTTGTTTCGGCATCTTACGAAAGAGACCCTGAAACGAGTTCAGGATGACAGCTAATTTTTGAGGCAATTACTATGTCAATTTGTGAAATCTGCCAGCGTGGACCGCTCAAAGCAAATTCAAAAAGCCACAGTAACATCAAAACGATTCGTCGTCAGAAATTAAATCTGCAGACGAAATATGTTAATGGCAAAAGAATTGCAATCTGCACCAGCTGCATCAAAAATACCTACAAAGTCGCGGTTGCTCCACGGGCTACTGCCCAAGCGGAAGCAATAAAAAACTAAGCATCTTTATCAGCTTATAGCTTTTA
>JAHFHR010000020.1 GCA_023246815.1 bacterium
GATGACACCAGCCCCTGTAGCGCACCATAAAATAACTGTGTATCAGCAACATCGTCGTGAACGTAATTTTGTTTGACATAACTCCAGACATCCCAAAATTGCTGGAAATCAATATCATTGGCAAGATAGTCGGGCAATGGCGTATCAGTGTTCTGCACTTCTCCATTGCCAGTAGAATCTTCCCCAGCGCCGCTTAAAGTGTCTGGCGAAAATTGACCTACAATAAACCCAAACGCAAACACCAGTACTACGAGCGTTAGACTACTGTACGTGGCTAAAAATCGCTTCACAAAAGACGGGGTTGATGGAGTTGTGTTCGGTTTTATTGGTACTGACATGGAAATTAAAAAAAATTAATCAATTGCTTCAATTTTCGCACCGACTTGTGACAAACGGCCAGTAAGATTTTCATAACCGCGCTCAATGGAATACGTGCTGTGTAGCACTGACTTTCCTTTGGCGGCAAGCATCGCAGTAAGAATAATAGTGGCTGGTCGTAATGCCGGTGGGCTGATCACTTCCGCTCCAGTTAATTTAGTCGGCCCCTGCACGTACACTCGGTGCGGATCAGCGAGTTCAATTTGGGCGCCAAGCTTATTAAGTTCAATATAGTAGATGGCACGATTCTCATAGACCCAATCAAAGATCATACTACGGCCTTTGGCCTGAGTGGCAATCGGCACAAAAAACGGCAGGTTATCAATATTGACTCCCGGATATGGTCGCGCGTATATTTTTTCTTCAAGTGCAGTCAGTGTGCTGGGGTAGGTTTTGATGTCAACCAAATTGGCTTTACCGTTTTTGGCTTTGTACCGTCTCAGCACTTTATAGTGAAAGCCCATTTTCTCAAGCTTAAGCAACTCAAGTTCAATAAACTCAATTGGACAGCGCTTGATGGTTAAACTTGATTTAGTGGTAACCGCGATGGCGATAAAAAGCATTGATTCAATCGGGTCTTCAGATAAATGGTAGGTAATATTCTTGTCTGGCTTACGAATACCATGTATCTCAAGCGTAGTAGTGCCAATACCAGAAATCTTCACTCCGAGTTTTTGTAAAAAGAAACACAAGTCTTGAACTTGATAATTAGCGGAAGCATACTTAAGTACCGTACGACCTGGTGTGAGCGCTGCAACCATGATCGCATTCTCAGTCACCGTATCACCTGATTCATAAAGTACAATCTCACCGCCAGCGTGAAGTTTTGGGGCGCGTACGTGATACCACTTAGCAACTGCTTTGATACTGATACCAAAATGCTCAAGCGCAAAGAGGTGCGGTTTTACCGTGCGCGTTCCTAAACGACACCCCCCCGGATGAGGCACAGAAAAAGATTGCTGGTGATGCGCCATTACTCCTAACCAAAATAAAATACTGCGAGTACGGATCGCAGAAGCAACGTTAAGTTTGGTTAACTGTAATCTCTTTGGCGGTTTAATAATCAGGTCCTGATTGCCGGACCAACGAACCATGACACCGATACTTTCCAATACTTCAATAATTCGATACACTTCCTGAATCTGTGGTACCTGTTTGAGCGTCGTCGTGCCTTTATTTAAAAGCGCAGCATTCAAAAGAACGACCGCCGCGTTTTTTGACGTATTGGTCGTCAGTGTACCCTGTAATTTGTGACCGCCGTGGATGACGTAACTACCCATAGTGAATCTAAACTGTTTCTGCTACAATGAATAACGATTACTAGTATACAACATTTTTTCACTTTCATCAACCTCATGAATCTTCGTTATCGTCGCGCTACTTACAGTATCTTTTTTCTGATATTTTTTGTAGTTACGCCGATGCTGGTACTCTACGCCACCGGCTACCGCTACAATTTCAAAAAAAATGCACTGGAAAAAACCGGCATTTTATTTATTGAATCAGCGCCGCGCGGTGCCACCATTATCGTTGATGGCAAGGTACGTGGCGTCACCCCCCTACGCATCGGTCGACTGCTACCAAACAGTTACGATGTCACAGTTAGCCAAGACGGTTTCTACTCATGGACCAGTAAACTCACGGTTACCAGCAACCGCACCACCTTTGCCCAAGATATACAGCTATTTAAAAAAACACTACCGATTCTTGTGGTGAGCGGCGACGTTAATGTATTTACCGTGTCACCAAATCGAGAAAAGCTGGTCTACACCACACGTGATAATGCAACCGAAACGCTGTGGCTGAAAAATTTGCGAAACAACAGCGACTTTACCATCACTGATTTTAATCATCACAGCTACACCAACCTTGAACCAATCGCTTGGTCCGCAGATAATGCCAAGTTATTATTGCGCCAAACGGTTGATTCATTCAATACCTACCTCGTTATCAACACAGAAACACTTGAGGTAAAAAATCTGTTTGACATTACGCGACTCAGCTTTGACCACATCAAATGGGATGAAGCAAATAGCAACACACTCTATGGATTGCGCCGCGCGGTGCTGTACAAAATTGATTTAACCAGCAGCAGTGTACAAACGGTTCTCTCGGCAAATATTCAAGACTATCGGGTGATCGGTGACACGCTGTATTATATTGAACAGGTGGCTCATGAGTCATTTCTCAACCGAAGCACGATGACCAGCAGTAGTGATATCAGCGAGCCTGAAAAAATCAAACTGCCCGGATCATTGTTGCTTCAGTTAGCCCCAGCGCCGTCCGGAATCATTACGCTCCTTGATATGGAGAGCACCGATCTATTTATGCTTAATGATGATGTGTTCAATGATGCCGACGTAGATTCGCACGTTATTCTGCAAGACAAGGCCAAAAAAATGCACTGGTCAGATAATGAACAATCCTTACTATTTTACACGGATTTTGAGCTGGCGACCTTTGACCGTAAAACCAATCAAAAAAACCTCATCACGCGTTACGGAGAGGCTATTACTCAGGCCGAGTGGTTGAAGCAACCAACGTATATCATGTATGTTGTCGGTACGGTGGTCAATGTCACTGAGGCTGGTGCGCGAGAACCACGCAATGTCGTACAACTTGCGTCATTTAATGAGATTAAAAATGTAGCGCTTACGTATAATGAAAAAACTCTGTACGTTGCCGGTAGTATCGGCGCCCAACGCGGGATTTTTAGTCTGGAGTTGCAATAATTCCAATCACCCCATCCTGTCTGTCATTCTCGTCCTATATTAACTGTCATTCCCGCGATGTTTTATTAACGTCATCCTGAGTCCGCCAAAGGCGGACGAAGGATCTCAGAGATTCTTCGGCCTTCGGCCTCAGAATGACAGTTAAACTAATTTTTCATGGCCGCAAGATTCCCCGCCTTAAGTAAACTATCAAACGATTCCCCCCCGTCCCCCCACCAACCACTGAGCTGTTCAAAGGTCATCTCGCCTTTTCCAACGTAAAAATTATTTACATCAGTAATCTCAAGCTCTCCGCGACCGGAGGGCTTTAATGTTTTAACAACATCCCATACCTGCTTATCATACATGTACACACCGATAACGGCTAAATTACTTTTTGGTGCATCCGGTTTCTCAATAATGCTTTTGATTTTATCACCATCAACTTCAGCCACACCAAAAGATTTCGGATTATCAACTTCTTTAAGAAATATTTTGGCTCCTATTTTTTGTTTCTGAAAATCATGTACCGCGCTGGTGATATCATCTTCCAAGATATTATCACCAAGCATCACGATAACGCTACCACGATCAGAAAAATCTTCACAAAGACTTAGTGCTTGTGCAATACCACCGGCTTCTTCCTGGACGGCATACGAAAACCGCGCGCCGAACTCTTTGCCGGAACGTAGCAACTCCAAAAACTGTCCGGCATGACCTTTACCAGACACGATCATAATGTCTTTGATACCAGCACTAACCAAAGTCTGAATCGGATAGTAAATCATGGGCCGATCGTAGACCGGTAGTAAATGTTTGTTGACAACACGGGTGAGTGGATCAAGTCGTGATCCAGTTCCGCCTGCTAGAATGATTCCTTTCATAATAGTAAATTTTATGCTAACACCTCATTCGGTGTTCTAAATAAAATCTATCAAAAAGCCCGGCTAGTATAATAAGGGCTTTCAAGAACGATAATATCCTTTTTTTCTATAAAATTATAATAATGTAGTGAATAAAATATTTCTGAATCTGAATTATTAAGAGAATCTATATTGATGGAGGTGTAGTATAAACCTTTATTATCTGCAAAAATAATATTATTCGGAAAAATATTTATAGGATCTACAAGTAAATCATAAGTTTGGACGTCATTGGTTTCTATATTAATAATCTGCATAGAGCTTTTGCCATCTTTTGTACAAGAACCAAGACCCATGGTATCACATAAATTCCCCGTTACCGTCTGGATTGTTGCGCTTAGAACTACAATATTCTTAGCATCAATCCATGCGGCTGATTTATAGACCAACTCCGAACTCTTCTGTAAAATCTTTGTACTACCATCAAGATTCTTTAATACAAGCGCACTAGAATATAAATCTTTTTCTTTATCATATAAAAATGTTGTGAAGACAATACCACGACCACTTGGTTTTGCGTCAAGAGAAATTGTATAGGGATCCAGCGATAACTCCTGTAACTCTTTTGAAGAAATATTAAGAGTAAAAACCTTTGGGTAATGTGGGATGCCCTCAGGATATGCTTCTGGAACTAGCACTACCGTATCATCACTAACCCAATACTGTGGCAAGTAGGCTTGTCTAGAGATAAGATTACCAGCATATACGGTAGTAATTTGTTGTGTATTCAAATCTAAAGATTTAATGGTATTACCTATCTGTTGCATATTTTCAGGACAGACCCATTCACACCGATCAACAAATATATACTGACTATAATTTGGGTCCATCTTGCCTACAAAAAAACGCGACAACTCTGCGACAAAAAGCGTTTCTGATTTTTGTGTATTGATGTTATAGAAAGAAAGCTTACCTTGTTGATTTATTAAAAAACCATCTAGCGCTGCCCCAACAATTCTATCGTCTAAACCAGAAAATACTTTTTGAAGTTTTCCATTATTAACTTCATAAAGTATACTGGTCGAACTATCCTCCTCCCACACCTGAATATAAAATTTACCTTTATCTTGGGAGTTAAGTATTTCGGGCATAGACACCGACGGTGGGAAAGTATTTTGATTTATAGGTTCTTGAAATTCATCCGCAACTCGCGAATCAGATGATGATACATTTTTTAGTTCAGCAAAAATAAAATAAATAACAAATGATAAGATTAAAAGAAATAAAATAATTACTAAAAGAATCCACGGGTATTTGTAACAAAATGTGGAGGATGAAAGGATTGGTTGACCGGATTTTAAGGATTTTTTCATAAATATATACTATTTTATCATCCTGAGTCCCGACATACGTCGGGATAAACTCCGCGGAGGATCTCGGAAATTCTTCCCCCGCCAAGGCGGGGTCAGAATGACAATTATTGTTTTAAATAATCTCTCAATGCTTTTTCCCAACTCCTCAACTGCTCTGTCTTGGTATTTATCAAAATTGAATACTTGGATCGTGGCGTTGGCAATGGGTAGTCTTTAGACCCAATTGGATGCAGATTAACGTCAATACCTTTGATTTCAAAAATCTTTTTAGCAAAGTCGTACCAGCTACATACTCCCTCGTTCACCAAATGATAAATTCCAAACGGAGCTTGATCTTCAACCAACTTTCGAGTGGCTTGGGCTAAATCGTGAGTAAATGTTGGTTTTCCAAACTGGTCATTAACCACCTTAATCTCCCGACCTTGTTGGGCTAAGCTTAGCATAGTTTCCACAAAATTCAACCCACGCGGCTTGCCCTTTTGTGGCGCTTTACCATACAGCCACGACGTTCGGATAAGATAGAATTTATCATGTCGCTCTTGAAGTAATTTCTCCCCTACTTCTTTTGAATGTCCATAAGCATTGACTGGCTTAGTAGCTGCGTCTTCAATATAGCCATGTTTATCAGTCCCCTCAAAAACATAGTCCGTACTAAAATGAACTAACGGAATGGCAAGCTGATGAGCTATATCAGCAAGATACGCAACAGCAGTGCCATTGACAGTAGTAGCTAAATCCTTTTCTTTTTCGGCACCATCAACATTAGTATATGCCGCGGCGTTGATAATAATATCTGGCTTAAGCGCGGTAACCTTGGCACGTACGGCTACCCCATTAGTGATATCAAGATCAGTACTACTCCAGGTGGTAAGTTGATAATCAGAAAACGCAGCTACCAAATCATGTCCCAGCATACCGTCACCGCCCAAGATGAGAATTTTTTTACTCATTGCCGTACTGGGTAGCGTAGTAATTTTTATATTCGCCTGACTTAATATGTTGCCACCACTCCTGATTGTCCTGATACCACTGCACGGTTTTTGCTAAATACGTATCAAAATCATGTTGTGGCTCATACCCCAACTCCCTCTTGGCTTTTGACCAATCAATAGCGTACCGTCGATCATGTCCCGGACGGTCTTTGACAAACTCAATCATGTCTTCACCTTTACCTAAAATTTTTAAAATCTTTTTTACCACTTCCAGATTATTGACGTCTTGGGTCATGCCTCCGATACAGTAAGTTTCACCAAGTGTTCCCTTGTTAATCATCAGATCAATTGCTCGGCAGTGATCCTCAACGTATAACCATTCCCGAACATACAACCCATCTCCATACACTGGAATTTTTTTACCTTCCAGAATGTTGGTAATAGTCACTGGAATAAACTTTTCCGGAAACTGGTACGGGCCGAAATTATTAGCACAATTACTAATAATCGCGTCAATGCCATGCGTGTGAATGTACGCTCGTACGAGATGATCAGAAGCCGCTTTTGACGCCGAGTATGGACTGCGTGGATCATATGGCGTTTGTTCATTGAATCTTTCTTTTGAGCCCAACGCTAGTGAACCAAATACCTCGTCGGTTGAAATATGATAAAATCTTAAATCAAAATCTTTTGCTGCTTCTAGTAGTACCTGCGTTCCCAATACATTGGTACGTACAAACTCAGATGAGTCTAAAATTGAACGATCAACATGACTTTCTGCAGCAAAGTTTACAATCACATCAACGTCTTTGGCAACTGTGCGCACGACATCATGATTAACTATGTCGGCCCGAACCAGTTTATAATTTTTATTTCCCTCAATATCTTTTAAATTTTCCAAATTACCAGCATAGGTAATTTTGTCAAAGTTAATAATCTCATCTTGAGGATGAGTATGTAACCAATAACGGATAAAGTTTGAACCGATGAATCCGGCGCCGCCGGTGACTAAGAGCTTCATAGATTAAGATACTTCTTAAGAAAATAAAAGGCAGTAACCATCGGGGATTCGAAGACTTTCTTTTCGTCAATCATCTGCTCCACCTGTCTTAAAGAGAACTTCTTTGTAATCATATCAATTTCTCCTTCTTCTAGACTCGCCGTACCAACAGTAAGGTCTTCAGCAAAAAAGATGTAAAAACCTTTGTTAGTAAGGCCATGATCGACTTGACAATGTTTAAATTTCTTCCATTTTTTTGCGGTAAGGCCAGTTTCTTCAAAAAGTTCTCGTTTAGCCGCCTGCAAAGCAGTTTCCCCTTTATCAATATACCCAGCTGGGAATTCCCAAGAATTTTTTTCTATAGTGTACCGCCATAAGCGCACAAGGTATGTATACTTTTTATTCTTTGTAATCGGTACAACTAAGACATAATCATTTTGTTGAACGAAGTAATACTCACCATGACTACCGCTGGGCTTAATAACCTTGTCTCCCCTGACCTTCCAATAGGGATTTTCATGGACCACCTTTTTACTCAATGTCTGCCATGGACGTTTCATACAGCCTGTTTAATCTTTTCAGCATACTGCTCAAGTTCTCCTTCTCCATACTGTTTGGTCGGCCACCAGTTGGCTAAACCATCGTTGGTAAACCGTGGCACCAAGTGTACGTGGAAATGCGGAACTTCTACACCAACCACTGACACCGCGACAAAGTCTGCATCTAGTCCCTGCTGTATCGCTGACATTAAAACTTTAGCTTTAGTAAAAATATAAGCGATTAAGTCATCAGGTGTATCAACCATCATCTGGTGATGAGTTTTGGGGATCAAAAGCACGTGGCCTTTATTTACTGGATTGATATCAAGAAATGCCAGTGCTTCGTCGTCTTCGTAGACTTTAGCACTCGGTATCTCTCCCCTAACAATTTTACAGAATATACAATCCATATCATCTTGTCATTCTGAGTAAAGCGAAGAATCTCATGTCTCCGAGATCCCTGCCTGCCGGCAGGCAGGCTTCGCCCCGCTTTGGCGGGGTTCAGGATGACAATATTATTTATTCAATCACAAACGGTGAGTCAGGTAGAATCTCCCAACGAATCTCATCAACCTCTTCTTTTTTGCCTACCCCTTTATACAATCCACTTGGTAAATTAACGGTAAACCCCGGGGTATCAGAAATACATTTATATCCATGGACAACTCCGGGTGGAATGATCACTGAGTATGGATCATCCCCGCCCAAGTCATGGGTTTCCAGTACACGATAGTGTGGTGCGCCTTCCCGATTATCCCATAGATAGAGACGATAGTGTCCGACCACAAAAGTAAAAAAATCAAACTGGTGCACATGCTCATGCGGTCCACGAACAACTCCCGGTTTGGTTTTAGAAAGATACCCCATCGCTGAACGAAAGTCAGTTTCATCACTGCGGTAGATTTCCGCCAACCAACCTCGGTGATCAGTGAATTTCTCTAATTTTTTGATTATCACGCCATCAATCATATGGTGACAAGAACGCTAATGATCAATAATCAATCGTTGAAATAATACCTGAAATAACAGCAATAATCAAGAGCCAGATCGGATTAAACCAACTGGTAACAAACCCTGGAATTACAATCTCAACTACCAATAGAATACCAAACACAAACGCGCTAATGCGGAATAAAACGCTGCACAGCTGATGAAGAGTGCCCGATTTTTTTGTAAAAAATTTCATATTTATTGTAAGAGCAATACCCGAATTTCACTAATCTGCAACTCACCACGCTCCCCTACTTGATCAGGCTGTGTCGGCTCTAGCTCAAGCAAAAATCGGCGGAAATTTTTTTGTTCATACACCCAGCTCAGGTCAACATCAAACACCGCTTTTTTTGAGCCATCGCTAAGGGTGCGAACGACCATGGGCGCAATGACCTGATAATTAAACCCGGGCGCGGTCTGGCCGCCGAGGCCGGTCAGTGTTTGCCCCTGCTCAGTGTACGTAATAAAAATTTGAGCGCGGTGGTACCACGGTAACGTTCGTACATTAAAATAGACCGGCCCTTCAAATACTTGCTGATACCCATTCGCCAGATGTACTCGTGATGGTGGCCCAAGACTGGAGATCTGCGGCGTATCATGGCCAAGTTCCATAGTAATGAACATTTGACCATAAAACGGATAGTTAACCAGCCCGAGCCAACCGGACAGCGCAAGAGCGGCGGCGGACAGTAGATAAGTGAAGATTCTAACTTTTTTATTCATACAAATATCCTCACAGTTCCTCATGACACTACAATGGCTCCTTCTTTGCAACTTTATACAACACCTCTTGCCCAATATGTAGCACCTCCGAAAGTACCAGACCAGACTCAAACTCAAGTACTGGCTCCGGTCCAAGCGCATAGTAGTACACCGGCACCTGACCAACGATATTAGACAACAAACCGGTCAAATGAGTATTCACTGACAGCGCTTCAAAGGTATGAATCACCTTTCGCTCAGGAAATAAGACTTTATCTTTACGTACCGTAACAATCACTGATTCAGGTTCAGTCGTATCATTAATCACTGCTGCTGCTTGTATATACGACAGGATACGTTCTTTCACCGGGAAAATACTGTCCGGTTTTTGGTACAGCACCACCTGCGCTGACAAATATCCAAACACCGTAAGCAGAGCTACTATCCCAGCAATCTGCCAGCGAGGCCTGAGCATTTTAGCGATAAACAAAATACCGGTCGCGACAAACGGCAATGCCAATAAAAACATGGGGATCCAATAGCGTACGTATGAGATGCCAAGGGTGTTTAAATGCAACGTTAATTTGTCAGTAAACTCCCAACTACCATAGTAAGCCGACAGCCATGCATACACCACTAAACTCAGTCCTATATACCCCCAGACTTCATGCTTCTGCCGATGGCGCATCAGATAGGCCACCAGCCCCAACAGACTGAGCAGTGATACCCACCACAGTCGCGACACAAAGTGAATCCAGAGGTTACTCACGATGAGGCGCGGATGAAATCCAAAGGGTAGTAGCAACGATTGCACCACCTCGCAGGTCTGGCAGCTACCGGACGTTTCAGATTGAAACTGGCTGTACCCAGAAGACAAAAAATCACCATACAATTGCTGCTGCTGAAAAAAGATCGGCAGAAGTGCCAGCAAACTGACCGCTAGAAGCACCACCACTTGAACCGGATTAGTCTTGTGCCGCAAATAAAAAAAGCTGGCGACATAGACACAACCAATCCAGATGGCTTCGGAAGGTCGAATCGCTATTGCGATACCAAGGAGCAGTCCGGCAACGATAATTTCCCACCATTTTATTTTTTCCGAACGGAAAAGAAAATATAAACTAAATAAAATGAACGAAATAAATACCACATTGGGTAACATTGAAGTGACCGAGTAGTACCACCAAGCCGGATGCAGCAACATCAGCAAACTTGCGATCAAAGCAACCTGTTCGTCAAAAATTCTTTTGATAATGGTATAAAAAGCACCAACCGCGAGCATCGCAAGAACCGGGGTGAAGTAAATCAAGGCATGGGTGGTAAACACTTTTGCCAATAGACCATAAAGTACAATCATGCCCAAAAAACTGCCTGGCACTATCGCGCCATCATCGCGAACATTGAAGCTGCGAGGATGGATTTGATTACCCACCAGCTCATTCAAAGGTTCCGCAATGACCAAGTCCCCGGTAGTTGCAAACTGTTTTGACCAAAAATAGTTGGCCGTCTCATCGGGCCAGTCAAACCGGTGCTCTACGGCGACTCCCGATACCAACGGTGTTACCAGCCAAAAATTCACTACTAAAAAAATAATGCTGGCGACTCCAAGTATAGCACGGTGTGCAAGTATCATAGTTTTACTATTATAGCAAAAAAAGTCTCTTCTGTGTTAA
>JAHFHR010000021.1 GCA_023246815.1 bacterium
CCAGACTGGAAGTAGCTTTGTTTCCGACGAATAGATCACCAGAGGACAGGGCTAGTCCATTGTTGGTCTTGCCAATGTTTAGGTAACCCGTGCTGGAAGCATTACCAGAAGCATCAACGGTGAACAGGTCACCATTACCCACCACAAAGGATTGGCTGGGGGTGAGATCTAAGATACCCACTCGGTTGGTGTCGGCCTGGACCACCAAGGTGCTGGCATCAACAGTTAAGTTACCGGTGGTGGTAGCGTTACCATCCACTCTGAAGTTAGCGGCAATGGTGGAGGAAGCGGTAATAAAGAGGCCAACGGAGGTGGTGGGGGTGATGGCGGAAGAATCACTAAAGGTAAAGACCCAATCATTAACCCCACCAGAGTTGTTGTCGGCATTACAGCCCCAGGCTGAACCTGTCCACTTTAAGATCTGGTTGGTAGAACAGGAACCAAAGGCCACCGTCGTGGAAGCATTTAAGCGGGTGTCAAAGGCAGAGGTAAAGCCAGCACCGGTTAAGGCCGTGTAAACAGTTAAGGCACCCACGTTGGTGGTGGTAGCGTTTAAGGTAGAGGGGCGAAGGTCGGTTGCCGTCACTAGACCGGTTAAGGAACCACCACTGTACAGGGTTAGGGTACCCACATTGGTAGTAGTGGCGTTTAAGGTTGCTAGTCGGCTGTCACTGTGCAGTAGGGTTAACAGTGTTGTGGTGGCGGGTTTGTTGTTTAAGGTGTCCCAGGTGTAGCCGGCTCCAGAGATGGAAGTGTAAACCGTTAAGGCACCCACATTAGTGGTGGTGGCATTAAGGGTAGAGAAACGAGCGGTGGCACCAAAGGTTTCACCATCTACTTCTAAACCATCTTGGACGTAGAGGTCTCCCCCAGTGAGGTCTAGATTGTTGGCAGCACCAGCACCACCCACCCACAAGGCCAGACTGGAAGTTGCTTTGTTTCCGACGAATAGATCACCAGAGGACAGGGTTAATCCATTGTTGGTCTTGCCAATGTTAAGGTAACCGGTACTTGAAGCATTACCGGTACTATCCACGGTAAAGAGATCACCATTACCCACCACAAAAGATTGGCTGGGAGTGAGATCTAAGATACCCACTCGGTTGTTGTCGGCTTGGACCACTAAGGTGCTGGCATCAACAGTTAAGTTACCGGTGGTGGTAGCGTTGCCATCCACTCTAAAGTTGGCGGCAATGGTGGAGGAAGCGGTGATGTACAAACCAACGGAGGTGGTGGGGGTGATGGCGGAAGAATTAGAAAAGGTAAAGGCCCAATCATTAACCCCACCAGAGTTGTTGTCGCTGTTGCAGCCCCAGGCTGTACCGGTCCACTTTAAGATCTGGTTGGTGGAACACAAACCAAAGGCCACGGTGGTAGAGGCATTTAATCTGGTATCAAAGGCAGAGGTAAAGCCTGCACCCGTTAAGGCAGTATAGACAGTTAAGGAACCTACGTTAGTGGTGGTGGCGTTAAGGGTTGCTAATCGGTTATCACTGTGCAGCAGTGTTAACAGCGTTGTGGTAGCCGGTTTGTTGTTTAAGGTGTCCCAGGTGTAGCCAGCTCCAGAGATGGAAGTGTAAACAGTTAAGGCTCCCACATTAGTGGTGGTGGCGTTTAGGGTTGCTAATCGGTTATCACTGTGCAGCAGTGTTAAGAGGGTGGTGGTGGCAGGTCGGTCAGTGAGGTTGTCCCAGTCTAGGTAGTACGCACCATCTTGGTTATCCAAGGTGCCGGTCCAATCGCCGGTGGCATTGAGGGTAAGGGCACCTGAGGTTAGCTGCAAGCCGGTGCCGGTAATATCAGTAAGATCATCACCATTAAAATTCAAGGTAGTTACGCGTAGGTTAGTGGTCGTGGCATTACCTGAAGTGTAGAGGTCTCCCCCAATCCAGAGGGTACCAAAATTATTAGTAGGGTTGGTGGTACCAAGGACGGTTCTGCCGGTGGTGGTGGCGTTGCCATCCACTCTAAAGTTGGCGGCAATGGTGGAGGAGGCGGTGATAAAGAGGCCAACTGACGTAGTTGGCGAAATCACTGATGAGCTAAATCCTGAGGTAAACCGCCAATTTGAAACCGATGATCCCGCCGTAGTTTCGTCAGTTGCACATGCCCACTTACTACCATCCCACTTCAAGATCTGGGTAGACGAACACGAACCAAAGGCCACGGTGGTGGAAGCATTTAACCTCGTGTCAAAGGCAGAGGTAAAGCCTGCACCAGTTAAGGTGGTGTAAACCGTTAAGGAACCAACGTTGGTACTGGTGGCATTTAAGACACCTAAACGACTGGTAGCGCCAAAAAATTCTCCATCTACTTCAAGGCTATCTTGGACATAAAGGTCGCCACCAGAAAGGTTAAGGTTATTGGCGGTACCCGCACTACCCACCCATAACGCCGTGGTGGAGGTACTCACGCCTGAAGCGTACAAGTCACCACCAATCCAGAGCTTGCCGTAATTGTTAGTGGGGTTAGTGGTGCCAAGTACTAAGCGACCAGTGTTAGTAGCGTTACCAGATGAGTCAGCGGTTAAAATTGTCGCGTCAGCATCGGGAAATGTAAACGTTCTAAAAGCAGTTGGGCCAGTAATGCCAAAAACACCATCTCCCACCTCGCTCCAGCCGTGACCAGGATTTGGAGTAGTCGCATTTACCACCGAAACAACAAAAAAAATGACTACTCCAAGGGAAAAAGATAGTACCCACAAATTTGTGTTCAACAATTTTCCAGCTATAAAACGAGTTAGTCTGGTAGCTTTTTTCGTATTGAAATTGTTTTTATTTTTTTTAATAGCATCAAAAATTAAATTTGCTAACTAATGAGATTTTTTTAAAAAAAATTATCCCCTAAAGTCACTTTATTATAACAAAAAATCTTTACTTCCACAACAAAAAAGTAAAAGTAACTCAACCTAGCTATTCTTACTCGTGAATAAAATTTCTGACGAACTTATTTTGAAAAAACTTTCTATCCGATTGCCCCATGCCTCAAGTTCATCTCCCATAAAAATAAGCTGGGTAGTACCAGTATACTTTTTTAATGGTTCAAGCTGAAATCGACCAAAGACGTAATTAACCAGATAGGGCCCAGCTGGCAAGGTAACCATACCTTTAATCCTAAAAAAAGTACTTTTTGGTAGACTTGATAAAAATTTCTCAAACTGTTCGCGATCAAAAACGTGAGAAGTCTTAAGCTCTATGATATCAACTTCGGCCTGGTGGTGGTTGACATTCCGCGCCATCGGTGACAGATCAGCTCCAGAAAACAAAGCGCTATCAATACCAAAAATCAAGTCTGGATTAACAACGCCATGATTTGTTTTTATTTTAGGGGTATCCACATTAAGCTCATAGACGTCATCAAGAACGTCATCAAGTTGACGCTCAGAGACTAGTTCATGCTTATTAATTAAAATAAGATCAGTAAACTGGGCTTGGATTTTAGCAGTATAACTTTTATCCTGATACCCTTGAAAGTTCAACGCGTCAATGACGGTGATGATACCATCAAGCTGCAGCCGCGGTTTCATCTCACGAATTTCTAAAGCAATTGGTGCTGGATAGGCCGAACCGGATGTTTCAATAATAATGCGATCCGGTTGATATTTTTTAATAATTTCAGTCAGCGCGTTATTAAGCTGCCCCACCAACACGCAGCACAGACAACCATTAATCATTTCAGTTACTTTAATGTTACTCTCCTGAGCCAACTGTGAGTCAACTTTGATATCACCAAACTCATTTTTTAGTAATACCGTGTTGTAGCTTGCAGGAAGCTGCTTGAGTAGATTGATAATAATAGTTGTTTTACCACTACCGAGATAGCCGGTAAAAACAGTGACGGGTATCTGCATACACCATTTTGATACTATAGATTAATCAATCCATTATTAATAATGGCATTAAAAGCGTTAGTAGCAA
Organism: bacterium; assembly: GCA_023246815.1. Taxonomy (GTDB): domain Bacteria; phylum Patescibacteriota; class Patescibacteriia; order Buchananbacterales; family UBA6539; genus JAHFHR01. The sequence continues at coordinate 3,918 of JAHFHR010000021.1, forward strand.
TTACTCCGTAGCCCTTGGCGGTAGGATGCCAATTGTCACGGTCAAAAATGTATTCATGAAAATGACCATCACGAAACAGTGGCAAAAATGTCTGATCGTTGCGGACTAAATACACACCTTCACGATCAGCCATCCGCTCAAAAGCTTCTATTGGTAAATAGCTGGGATTGATATGATACGTCATAAGCACTACCGGAATGTCAGCAGCTTGAGCCGCGTCAATGATCAAGCCTACATCATACTCCCAAAGAGCCACAAACTGTTGCGGATGTCCGAGTGCGTAGCGGTACACCGCTCCGGTGGCCGGGAAACGAGCGTATTCAGGGCCACCCCACAGAGAACTGGTAGCTGCCAAGTTCTGAACATGATCAGACTGTTCATTAAGGATGAATTTCAAAAATACATATCGTCCCACCTTAAAAATCCGTAATTCATTTAACCAAACTGATGCTTGGACAATTATTCCATCAAGGCTGTGATAATCAATAAAGCGAGTGATATTACTCTCCGTAAAAGCCCATTCGTTATTGTAACCGACCATTAATATGATTACATCAGGGTGATATGCGGCAATATGCTGATTAATACGATGAGCAATGTGTGAGGTGTTATGTCCAACATGAGGCGGAACTATTACACGGATAGCTTGTTCTGGATACTGTTGCTGAAGTTTTTCCTCAAGTTGCGCAGGATATGATACATTGTGCTCCAGCCATAATCCAGCCGTTGAAGACTCACCAAGTGTCATAATCACAGTAGCCGCAGCCGGTGCTGAAAAATCTCCATACCGATCACGATAGAGCTGTCGTAAATAGATCAGGCCAGCCAAACGCAATCCAAGCTCAATAAAAAAAAGAACGGCCAATATGCCGAGCAGTACCACCCCAGTACGCTTAAAGTAACCAGATTGCATGATACTGGACACTGGAAAAAAATTAACGCCTCGTTTCAGACAATAACAATAGCACGGCAGACAAAATAACAAAATCTCTAAGCGCAATTTCATTGATGGTACCATTCACCCAAATCCCCAAATTAACGATAATACCCACCAGTAAAAACACCGCGGCAACGAGCGCCCACCACAGTAGCACACCCGACAAAAGTGCTAACCCAACAACGATCTGAAATATGCCGAACAACGTCATAAATATGTTGATTGGCACTACTGCACTAATGATCGCTAAAAAATCACTGCGCACCCATGTTTCAGCAGCTAGTATTGGGTTGGTCACTGCTTGAAAACCAAACCATAAAAAAATGGTGGCCAAGGCGACACGAAATAAAATGGTTGCTCCTTTAGAAAATAGATGATTCATATGTTTTCAGTATACGCTGTAACGCTTGGTTGTACAACACGAATATGCCATGCTAGGATACACCATATGTTTAAACGCTTACGTGGACTACTTGCCCTACTCGTGATAGGCGCTGCTATGGGAGCAGCTGTATTTTTTTATCTCGCTACTAGACAATCCCCAACCCTCGGCACGCCGCTTGAACAAGCCTTGAGCATTCTCCCCCGTCTAGAGGATGTACGCTCCTCCGTACTATTTGCCACACCGCTTCGCGGTGGCGGTGCTGATGCCGATGTGGTGCTCACACAAGACGGCATCATCGCTGAAACTAATCGGCATCGTACGGAAGCGGGCCGTGATCCTTTAAGTATCAATGTGCTCCTCACCGCGGCAGCGGAGGCAAAACTGTCAGACATGTTTGCCAATCAGTATTTTGATCACATCTCTCCCGCTGGAATAGAACCATCATTTTGGGTTGAGCAAGCTGGATATACTTTTGTAACAACTGGTGAAAATCTAGCAGAGGGTAATTTCGCCGATGATGCCGAGCTGGTACAAGCATGGATGGATAGTCCGGGCCATCGGGAAAATATCCTTCATGAAAACTTTGAAGAAATCGGCATAGCAACCAGACAAGGGACATTTCAAGGTAAAACTACCTGGCTGGCAGTACAAGTTTTCGGGCGCCCAACCAGCAGTTGTCCTCAGATTAATCAGAATCTCAAAGTGGCTATTGACGCATCACAAAAACAACTGGATATAGTACAGCAGCAACTTGATGCCCTCAGCACCCAGCTTGAACAAGAGAAACCGCGTGGTCCACGACCAACACAAGCAGCGGTGGACGCATATAATGAACTGGTAGCACGCTACAATGCAACAGCCGCGGAATTTAATCGGCTCGTTGAAGACACAAAAGTAAAGGTGACACAGTTCAACGATCAAGTTAATGCATTCAACGCCTGCGCTTCCGAACTAACGTACTAAACAACAAAAACCCCCTCGACTGGGGGCTTTTGATATGTCAGTCCGACTGTGCCTAGGTATGCAGTCGGCGGAACACCATTAGTTGATCACGCTGCTATTCATCCCACTTCAGATTACCGCTGGTCTGGTACTCATTCACGCGCGTTTCAAAAAAATTCTTTTCCTTGCGGATATCCATAATCTCGCTCATCCACGGGTACGGATTCTCCGTGCCATAGAGCTTATCAAGCCCGATACGTTCAAGTCGCCGGTCAGCGATATACTCAAGGTACTTACGGACGGTGATAGCATTTAATCCAAGGATACCGCGCGGAAGAGCGTCTTTAGCATAGGCATCTTCAAGATCAACTCCCTTGGCAATATTGTCGGTAATCGTTTTTTGAAATGCCGGGGTCCACGCTTCAGGGTTTTCTTTGACAATAGTATTAATTAGATCGCTCCCAAATGCCAAATGCACAGTCTCGTCGCGAAGAATAAACTGAAATTGCTCACCGATGCCCACCATTTTATTGTTACGCAGCATTGAAAGCATCATTGCAAATCCGGCGTAGAAAAAAATACCTTCCATGATGACATAAAAACCAACCAGATCATGTAAAAAACGCTGCACATTTTCGGTACCATGGGTATTAAATGTTGGGTCAAGTACTGACCGAGTCATGTCCACCACAAATTCGTCTTTTTCTTTAATGCTGGGGATCGTCTCATACATGCTAAACACTTCATCAGGATCAAGGCCGAGAGAATCACAACAGTAGATAAAAGTATCGGTGTGCACCGCTTCTTCGTACCCTTGACGTAACATATACTGTCTACACTCCGGATTGGTTACATGCCGATACATCGCCAGTACGATATTATTCGCGGTCAAACTCTCAGCGGTAGAAAAAAATCCGAGATTCCATAAAATCATGCGGCGTTCCTCATCGGTTAAGCCGCCCGGTCCTTTTTTTGCCCATAGCTCAACATCAAGCTGCATCGGCACCTCTTCAGGTACCCAATTATTGGCAACACCGTTTTTATAGTGTTCACGCGCCCACGAATAGGTCAGCGGTAAAATCTTGTTTGGGTCAGTGGTACTATTGTTGATAATTCCTTTGGGCATAAATAACAATGTATTACTGGCACGCTTCGCACTCTGGATCGTTAAGCTTGCAGAGTTTAATGGTGCTGTTGATGGTATTCGTTGTAGCGGCCACTGCTACCGGTTCTTTCACCGGAGTAGGTAGTGGTACAGGCACGGGCATCTCTTTTTTAGGCAACGGCAACGGTACGCCCTGCATCTTTTCTTCTGGTTTTGGAGCTACTGGCGTATGCGCATTGCCAAGATCGTGCTTGGTGTTACCAGATAATGTTTTTTGTTTTGACAGATCAAGGGTACTCTTTTCAACACCGGTAGCGCCAAGGGTACGGAGATAGTACGTAGTTTTAAGTCCCATGCTCCAGGCGTAGAGGTACATATCGGAAATTTCTTTACCTGAAGTACCGTCGTAAAATAAATTCAATGACTGACTCTGGTCAATCCACTTCCCACGATGAGCCGCGGCTTTAATCAGCCATTCAGGTTCAATCTCAAACACTTCTTTATACTTATCCTTAAGCACCTCCGGAATACTATCAATGCGGGCGATACTCCCATCAGCGCCTTTAATTTCTTCCAGTAGTTCAACTGACCATAATCCCCGCTTTTTAAGATCGTCCACCAGGTACGGATTGACAATAATGAATTCGCCGCTCATGTTTGACTTCACATACACATTTTTGTAGATTGGCTCAATGGTGGGAAATGACCCAACGATGTTTGAGGTTGATGCGGTTGGTGCAATCGCCATGCAGTTTGAGTTGCGCATGCCGTACTTTTTAACGTGTTCACGCACCGGTTGCCAATCAAGCTTCCCGGCGCGGCTGACTGCAATTTTTTCGCCGCGTTCTTTTTCCAACTCATCAAGCGTGTCAACGGGAAAAATGCCACGTTCCCACTTTGAGCCACGGTAGCTCTTGTATGGCCCGCGTTCTTTGGACAGTTCTGACGATGCCATAATAGAGTGGTACGAAATCAAATCCTGACATTCATCGGCAAATGTGACACATTCATCTGAATCAAAGTTAATGTTAAGCTGGTAGAGCGCATCTTGAAAACCGCCAACGCCAAAGCCAACTGGTCGGTGCTTGAGATTTGAAGTCTTTGCTTCAACTGTTGGATAAAAATTAAGATCAATAACATTATCAAGCATGCGCATACCAACGGTAACAGTCTCTTGTACCTTTTCGGTATCAAGTTCGCCTTTCGTAACATGACGCGCCAAGTTGATCCAGCCAAGATTGCACACTGCGGTTTCATCAACGGAAGTGTTCAGTGTAATCTCCGTGCACAAATTTGAACTGTGCACCACACCAGCATGGTCTTGCGGGGAACGAACATTTGACGCATCCTTCCAGGTCATCCACGGATGACCGGTTTCAAACAGCATCATAATCATGCGCTTCCATAAATCTTTAGCGCGAATGGTTCGATACATCCGAATCTTGCCCTCTTTGGCCATCTTCTCATAGTGCTCATAGCGTCGATCAAACGCCTTGCCGTACAGATGATGCAAATCCTCTACTTCATCCGGTGAGAACAGCGTCCACTCCTGGTCATCGCGAACGCGCTTCATGAACAGATCCGGAATCCAATTGGCAGTGTTCATGTCATGCGTACGACGACGGTCATCGCCCGTGTTTTTACGCAGTTCCATAAAATCTTCAATGTCATAATGCCAGGTCTCAAGGTAGGCGCAGGTGGCACCACGACGGCGGCCGCTGCGGTTGATGGCCACAGTGGTATCATTGGCAATTTTAAGAAACGGCACCACCCCCTGGCTTTCAACACCCGTACCTTTAATCAACGCCCCCATCCCACGGAGGCTCGTCCAATCGTTAGCCACGCCACCAGCCCACTTTGAAAGCTGGGCATTGTCACCAATGCACTTAAAAATATGGTCCAATGAGTCCTCAATGGTAGTCAAATAACACGAGGATAGCTGCGGCAGATGGGTACCGGCGTGATACAGCGTTGGTGATGATGGCACAAAACGGAAGGTTGAAATCATGTCGTAAAACTGCTGCACGTACCGGAATCTGAGATCATCGCTTTCATTCAGGGCAATACCAAGCGCCACGCGCATCCAAAAAGCTTGTGGCGTTTCTAGAATCTGTTTAGTTTCAGGATTAATAACAAAATAATTTGACCGTAACGTCTGTGCCCCGAGGTACGCAAAGAGATCATCGCGCTCTGGTTTAAGATAGCTGCTAATTTTTTCTAAATCATACTGCAACAGTCGCGGATCAAGTCGTCCAACCTGCACGCCACGCTTGATATTCTCAACAAAAGCCTGACGATACTGCGTATCAAGTTCTTTATAATCAATAACCTCAGCGCCAATTGCTTCTTTATATAACTCATCAATCAGTAGTCGCGCCGCTACTTTAGCGTAGGCAGCATCGCGTTCAATAAAACTGCGCGTCGCCATTTCAACGGCGCGAGCAATTTCTTTTGTGGTGATACCATCGTACAAGTTGGTTTCTGATTGTTTGACCAGCAAATCAATGTCAACCACATCTTCAAAACCATGGGCCGCAAACGTCAACGTCTTTTTAATCTTACGCGGCGAAAATTTTTCTTGCTTACCCGATCGCTTAACCACAAAAAGATCATTACGTTCGATCTTTTCTAAAATATCTTTCTTTTTTTCTTCCCGGACCTTGGTGTGTTCGTACCGATAGATAATGTATGCCTTTGCCACCTCAAAATCACCTGCGCGCATCACCGTTTGCTCTACGATATTCTGTACATCTTCAACGGACGGGGTTGCCTGAGGAAAACCGTGCTCCATCTGCGCGATAATATCATCAGTTAACGCGCCAATTTTTTCTTCACTAACCGCGGTACCGGTTGCTTCATAGGCTTTTCGGATAGCAATAGTGATTTTGTCAGCAGCGAACTCAACAATTTCCCCATTTCGCTTTTTTATTTTCCCGTTCATAGGTGGCAAACCTCCTCCAGTCGCGTACCGCGACGATGATGATATTAATAATTAATAGACAATCACGTACCTGATGGGACTACTCGGAGGCCCATAAAAAATAAGACGATACACCAACAAGGAACCATCTTATTTTGAAACGACAAGGCCTTTTATTTTTGTTCTTGGGGACTCCCACGCTGCTCATCTATTTTAGCGGGTAAAATTAATTATACCTGAGTTACCAACAACAAGCAAACCCCTAAAAACCCGCGAAAAATGGGCGTACGAGCCGGCATTAAAAAAATTTTGACCGATGTTGATAATTTTTGCGACTCTTGACCCCACACGGTCGACCAGCTGTCAAGATCGCGAACTCCCACTACACGCTGTCGGGTGGTGTGGTTGGATCAGCGGAAAAAAAGTGGCTAAAAAATATTTTTTTATTTAAAAAAACAAAAAAATCGACATCGTCGACTATACATTTGTGCTATAGTAATTTTTTTTAACCAAAAGTAAACGTAAATGCTTCCAGACCAGCGTCTTCAATGATAATTTCCAGCCTATGCGCGCCGTAAGCACTATCTTCAATCAACCGATAGAGTTTGTCGGGCTGTACGGTCACCACACCATCCGCGACATCGCTGCCGGCACGGTCCCCCACCGGCTGACCGTCAACGAGAATGGTCAAACGAACCGGTACATCAGCCCGCGCCACCATAAATACTTTTTGGCCGCGGTATAAAAAGGTAATGCGTGCTGGCGCACTGAGATTTTTAGCAAACTCCGACTGA
>JAHFHR010000086.1 GCA_023246815.1 bacterium
TCCCATTGCAGTGTCTTGTTTTTCGTCGTCGGCTCGTCGAAGTTTGATAAGTGCCATTGCGAAACCGGTGCCCATATCTATCCTGACTAGACTAACAGTCCATAATAACGGTTTTTCCACAACCTGCTCCCTCCCATTGCGATGGATTGGCATTGATCCAGCTTCGTAGCTTCCCTCAAGAAGCTCACCGGTGTAACGATCTCGTCGCCCTGTTGTCATGTTCATGGTACTTTCCTCTCCTATCCTAGTTAAAGACCAATTCCCTCCAACTAAAAAGACCTTCCGGGTGGAAGGCTTACGTCTATCTACCTTGAGCTATCGAGCTAGGCACGCGTAAATCTTCCACCCAATGGGCTGGCCAAGAGCAACAAGTTCAAGAGTAGTAACGTGGTGAAAGATTTCATAATAGTAGGAGTGTAGCACAATAAAAAATGTTGTCAAGAAAAGTCGGCCAACCCAAAGGGTTAGCCGACTGATACGCAATGGTTAGCCAAGCAAATTGAGCTGTAGATCAACACCGCACATCACGAGGCTTTTTCGCAGTGCCTGCAACAGCGCAACCTCCTCACAGTAATGCTCGCCTGAGTATGCGGTTGCTTGTTCTCCATGAGTAATGGAGTTGGCTCGAAAAAGATGCATCCAGCGGCCACAATTACTCAGATAGTAATCTGAAGTCGCAACCGTTGGCATAGAACCATTGAGTACAATACCACAAGCTTCCAGACCTTTCTGGACTGCGGTCGCCAATGCGACGCCTTTTTTGCTATCTTCATGAACAAACGGCTCTGAAGGCGCCCCCTCACGCCCCAGACGCAATCGACACTCATACACCACACCTGTGCCATCACAAGATGCTGTTGTTTTCACTCCAGTGACCGCGATGACCACCATAACTCACTCCCCTTCTGCCATATCGGCTAGGCTGGACACAATAGATGAGTTAAAAGAACACTGCCACGAACCTACATCGCGATCAAAAAAGCCTTCCGAGTGGAAAGCTTCTTTGATCGCGATGTTGTGTGTTATCTATGCAAGAAAGCTTCCACCCTGAGGCTGGTTGATGATAATCCCAATAATGATAAGTGATCGGGCGGAAATCATAATGGAGCTATCTTATGTTAAATAAAAAAAGTCGTCAAGTGTGTAATGAATTATTAAAAAGCAACTAAGAAACTGACAAGAAGCCGAGCAGCGCCAGCATCGTGAACAAAGAAAAAGCCGACATTGAGACAAACCAGAACGCTTCAATCGCACTTTTTAATTTGCGCCGTGGCTGAATACGATAATTATGACTTAAGTAGGGCATACACAAAAATGATTAGCCAACTGCTCGTTGGTGTTACTGCATGTGGTGATCAATAAATTTCAGTAAATCTTTTTCCAGGACGCGATAGGTTTTGTGGCCAATTTTGGCGGCACGGAGTTTTTTCGCTCCAACCCAACGGTACACGGTCTTTTGACTCACCTTCATTATCTTAGCCACATCCTCAAGTGTCAGGATTCCGTAGTTAGAAACTGGCATATTTTTAATTTTTGTTTTGGTTTTGATCTTATTCTACCGGTTTATGTACTCTATTGTCAATTATAATAGTATGATTGTATATTTTAGTATCCTATTGTCCTGCATTGTCTATTCAAAAATATACTAAAAAAGGGCTTAATCAAGCCCTTTTTTATCCTTTTAAAGCAACTTAGTCAAACATTACACCTTCATCACTACGTTTATAGTTATCCACAATGTCTTGCTGCTTAAACCAGAGCTGTTCTTCGTACTTTGCCTCCTCAACGTTGCCGGAAGCATGAACTAAATTCTTCACCGATCGGCGCTTGATATTAGCCAAGGCCGGAGAATCAATTGAATAGTCCCCTCGAATCGTGCCCGGAGCGGCTTGGTATGGCAACGTGCTGCCGATCAACTGACGCACCACTTCAACGGCATGGACCCCTTCAAGCAGTATTGCCACTACCGGACCAGAAGTAATAAATTCAATGTTCCATTTGTTAACCATTTTGCCAATCTCTACCGGATCAATAGTGCCAAACTCTTCCTTGGGATCGCGGCCATACTTGTTGTAAGTATCAAGGGTTTTGCCACCAATCGCGGTCATTAACTCAGTCCGTGATGATGGATAGTGCTGTTCGGCAAAGTCTTTTTCAACATGAACCAATTTCATGCCAACCAACTTGAGTCCCATCTTTTCCAGACGGGTAATAATATCACCAACCAAACCACGCTGTACACCATCAGGCTTAATCAGTACGATGGTGCGTTCTTTTTGGATATCAGGATTCATAATTTAAAATAAAAAAAATAGACTTACTTATTAGGCTAGGTATTGAGTATCTAAGACAATAGCAGCTTAAACCACTCCTGTCAAGAAAGGGATTACTTCAGATATGATTTAATCTTCGCGACGACCTGGGTTGGAGTCATGGACGCTTTGACAACATAGTCATTAGCACCAAGCTGTTTACCCTTGTCAACGTCAGCCTGCTGCCCCAGATTGGATAGCATCAGTATGGGAGTCTGTTTCAATGCTTCGTCTTTTTTAAGTTCAGTCAGCACTGCAAAGCCATCCATTTTCGGCATCATGATATCAAGTAAAATAACGTCAGGGTGATGTGCCAATGCCAAGGCCAGCCCAACCTCACCATCAGCAGCAGTCAACAGTTTGTACCCCTCCGCCTCTATTTTGAGAGTGTACATATCACGCAGTGTTTCGTCGTCCTCTACCAGCAATATCGTTTTTGCAGCATTTTCCATATACACCAGTATAGCGAAAAAATAGACCAAACTCAAGGTATCACCCGTAGTATATGCCCATCAGATTGAATGGTAATATCACCAGTGAGGCTGTTAATAAAGGTTGCGACACTATGAGCATCAAGACGATCCAACACCCTACGGTGAGGATGTCCAAATTTATTATCCTTTCCCACCTGAATCACTGCGATACTCGGCGCTACTGCTTCTAAAAATTCTTGGGACGTTGAGGTGTCACTACCATGATGCCCAACTTTCAGCACATCAGCGTGTACCACAACCCCCGCTTGCAACAGTGCATGCTCAACCGCCACACTGGCATCTCCAGTAAACAGAAACCGATGCTCTCCGTAGTGTAAAGAAAAGATGATTGAACTGTCATTACTATCTTCAGGAACTTGATTAAATAAAGACGCAAAAGGATACAGTATCTCAATCATCACCTCAGATCCAACGGGGATACGTGTTACTGAACCGGCAATCAGTACAGCAGTGCGCTGCGCCGCCAACAACTCAAGAAATGCTTGATAGGTCGGTCGATCATCAGCGATACCAGTGATCAACGCATGGCGCACACGGT
>JAHFHR010000087.1 GCA_023246815.1 bacterium
AAAATGCTGGCTCAGCTGTTCTGTAATTTTTTTGGTGACACTCGTCAGCTCGTCTTTTTTAGAAAGTGGTAGTACCGCAACCTGGTACGGTGCGAGGTTTTTAGGAAACTTCATCACTACCCGTGTTTCGGTTTTACCATCAGCAGTTGGTGCTGCTTCTTCATGGTATGACGCGACCAGTACTGCCAAAAGCGTTCGGTCAACACCCCAGGTCGGCTCAATCACATGCGGGACAAACTTTTCACCGGTCTGTGGATCGGTATATGACAAATCCTCACCGCTTTTTTCAGCATGGCTATATAAATCATAGTTAGTACGATAGGCCAAACCATAGAGCTCGTCTTGGCCAAACGGAAATTGAAAGTCAATATCTACGGTACGTTTTGAATAATGGGCCAATTCTTTTGGGTCAATATCACGATACACCACCATATGTTGTGGAATACCCAACGCATCAACCCATGATTTCATTTCCATAAGCCAGTGTTCAAAATACTTTTCCCAATCCTGCTCGCGGATAAAGTACTCAATTTCCATCTGCTCAAACTCGCGCGTTCGAAAAATAAAATTGCCAGGGGTGATCTCATTACGAAATGCTTTACCGACTTGAGCGATGCCAAACGGAAAACCAACCCGCGTCGTATCAACCACATTTTTAAAATCAACAAACATCGCTTGTGCCGTCTCCGGCCGTAGATACGCCACGGAACCCTCGTCATCAACCGGACCAACGAACGTTTTAAACATTAAATTAAACTGGCGCACCGCCGTTAACTCTCCACCGCACTCCGGACATTCGGTCAGTTCTTTAGGGGGGGTTTTCATTCTCCCTAGATCTGGAGCGATTCCTTTTGCTTCAAGCAAATGGTCGGCTCGAAAACGTTTGTGGCATTTTTTGCAATCAACCAAGGGATCAGCAAAATTCTTGAGATGACCAGACGCTTCCCACACTTTTGGATTCATTAAGATTGAAGCATCAATGCCCACCACATCACTGCGACCATGTACAAACCGACGCCACCACAAGCGCTTGATGTTGTTCTTTAGCTCAACGCCCAACGGGCCATAGTCCCAGGTATTAGCAAAGCCGCCGTAAATTTCTGATGACGGAAAAATAAAACCACGCTGCTTGCAAAGCGATACCAGCTTGTCCATCAAATCAATATTTTTCTGTGCGTTTGGCATGCGAACAGTGTAGCGAATTAAAAGGTTTTTTTCAAGGGTTAGAGTAAAAACGACAACGTCAGCGCGCTGGCCAAGGCCACCGTGGCATTATCGTTGATTCTGATGGGTAAACTTTCAACAACGGCGGCAACAATCGCTGCTCGTAGCCCATATCCGAGCATTGCGGCGAATGCCACATCGGGTAAGGTCCACCACAATAGCACCGCCGCACCAATCGCGCCAAAGATAACAAAGGCCATACTACCGACGTACGTTTTATTGCTGTTCCATGGAAGTTCGGTGGCCTTAAAGTGTCGACCAATCAGCGTCGCACTGCCGTCACCAAGCGCCAAAATTGCCCAACTGGCCGCAACGATGTGTAGTGGAAAAATCAACACCAAAAAAAATAGTGTGACAAAATAAATAATTGCTCCCTGACTAAATGCCTGTTCCTGTCGACGATAAAAATGCAATCGTGCTTTAGTACGCGGTACGACGAGCACCATGATAATCAACAGCCCCAATACCAACAACGCGGCTGAGAAACGATCAAGATACTTCAACAAAAATGCAAACAGTAACAGTAAAATATGAGCAAACTGACGTTTTTCTTCATTACCCATAGACTAACGATATTAGCCAAAAATATTTTTCTGCGGTGGCGCAGGTGCTGTATCAGATGTCTCCTCCTTTGTTTGCTTTGGTTGAGTTGGTTGTTCCAGTACAGCATCAGCCGACGATGGTGCGACTTGTTTTTTCTGCTTAAGTTCCGTCAGCTCATCGGCAATACTTTTTGCCGGTGGCACAGTCGCATCGCTTAGTGTATCAATTTTTTTGAGCACATCTTCTTCAGCTGCTTCAACGGTGTCCTCAAGTTTTTCAAGTTCTGCCTGTTGTGTATCAATATCTCCCTTAATGTTCTTAATCTTTTCTTTGGTTTTAGTAAGTTCTTCAAGTGACGTACGACTGACGCCAAGCTCATTAACCTGACGTTGCAACTCAGTAATTGTTGGCTCATCTGCCGAAGTACCAACGGTCGGTAATTTTGACTGTATCGCGGCGGGTAGACCTACTTTACCCAGCGGCGGAGCTTGGACACTTACTCCTGAAACTACAGACTGCTGCACTGGCTGCTCACCGCGCCTCAATTTAGCAAGACCAATATCTTCATCAACAATTTCATCAACTTTTTCATCAATCAAATCAATATCAGCTGTCTTGAAAGAGTTGTAGCCGCCTTTTTCCGCGGTCAAGTAGTAGATGTTGTTGCTGACCAAAAAGCTGTAGCGCCCTTTACCATCAGTGATCCGCGTCTCCAGTAGTTTGTTGTAGTGCTTGTCATAAATACGAGTGATAGCCCGCGCCAACGGTTTTTTAGTTTTTTCGTCGTAGACAATACCCCAATTCTTTGGCGGCTTTTGATACCCTAGACGATGAAACATAAGAAATAAAAAGGTGTGGAAGAGCACCAGCACGCCAGTAAATACGGTCGGTGTTATTGCAAAAGATAACAAGGCAAATGGTACGCTTAAAAATGCGACGGCATGTTGTACTTTACGACCATAATACCCCAGAATCAGTCGGCGCGGCGTCTTCTGCGCAGCCTCGGCATCAACAGGAATGTTGACGGTAATCGTCACCTGTTTGTCCGTCACCCGTATCACTTCACCATGGTATAAGTCAAGATACCGAGCATCTTGTTTTTTGTCTTTCAAGTACTGTGAGGGAAACGTATGTTGTGGTTTGGTTACCGTCAGATAGTATTCACCGGGCTCCACCAAAAAATTGTAGCGACCTTGTTTGTCGGTCACTCGTGACTGAATTAGCTGGTCAGTGTCTTTTTTGTACAAACGAACAATCGCCAAATCAACTGGCTGTTTTGATAGCGAATTATAGACCACCCCCCACTTGTGGCGACGACGACGAAACAGCGCTCCGAACGGTTGCGTAAACAAGTAGCGTAAGTACAGCAGGAGGTTCAAAAATGAAAAACTGGCAAACGTGCTGATTGCCATGGCAATGATCGCCAACGGAGCAGCAAAACGGTTGACTTGCTCAGCAATCGGATTATCGAAAATAATTGTCAGTACTTCGATGACGTCGAGCTCGCTAGTATCACTGGGGCTTGAGCAACCGGGATCAGCC
>JAHFHR010000022.1 GCA_023246815.1 bacterium
CCTGAGGCACGTCACACTGATCAAAAATAATGTGCCCCATGTCACCAGTGTTTAAACCGTTAGTGCTCAAACGAACTTTAGTGAGCCCCTTGAGTTTTGCCGGCATCAGTAGCAAGTCAAAGGCCATACTAGTATCGCGCTCAGTAGCGCTGTCGCTACGTACGAGGGTCACAATGGTATTGGCTACCGAGCCATTGCTGATATATTTTTTTTCACCGCTCACGCGATAGGAAAAACCGTTGCTCACTGCTTGTGTTTGAATAGCAGCAACATCAGATCCAGAATGCGGCTCAGTGATGGCCAAGGCCAAATAGTGCTCACCACGCACGGCGGGAGTTAAAAACTGCTCTTTTTGCTGACCAACCGCAAGTGATGCTAATAGTGGCAACACCATATTGGTGTGCACCAGCACTGAGGCGGGATAGCCAAAGGTTTTGGCGCGACCCAGTTCCTCAGCCAAAATGACCTCATGCCAGAGGTCTTTGCCCTGGCCACCAATGTCCAACGGCAGCGACAAGCCAATCAGTCCGGCCGCGGCAAATTCAGCTAGTAAATAATGCGGGAAGGTTTGTGAATTTTCCCAATCCAATGCCTCAGGAACAATATGCGTATCCACAAAGGCTCGGACTTTAGACCGAAAGGCTTGATATACAGGTTGATTGAGCAAGGCGTAGTTCATAAAAAACATGCATATCTTAGCACCCAGGTCAGTATTTGACAATTTTTAATCCCACCATTTCAGATACTAAAAAACCGCCGAGAGGCGGTCTTTTAGTTTTCAGAAAGAAATGTTTTACGCTCGTCGAACGTTGACTGCAGCTGGACCCTTTGGAGCGTTCTCAACGTCAAAGGTTACTGAGTCACCTTCACGCAAGTCGTTGTACTCGACACCGTCGAGTGCGCTTGAGTGAAAGAAAACATCTTTGTCTGAACCTTCTTGACTGATGAAGCCGAAGCCTTTGTCAGTCAACTTTTTGATGGTTCCGTTCATTGTGATAACTAGAAACAAAGTTGAATTATTGCATAGTTTTGAGCAGAAATTCGACTTTATTTCCACTTACTCACTACTTATTCAGGAGTGTACACTACTTTGTCCAAAATGTCAAGGGGCGTGGTATTAGGCACAGTCCCCGGCAATAAACCCGGTGGTCCAGCACAGTTGTAGCGAATAGCCCCCTGAGGGCCGGCTGATGTGCAATAAGTCACCAACAATGTACAAGTTACTATATAATTTTGATCGCATAGTTTTAACATCAATCTCCTTTAATGCCACGCCACCATCAGTAATGACCGCCCGATCATACCCCATCAGTCCAGTGATAGTGACGGGCAGGGATTTCAACAGCTGAACCATAATTTTTCGTTGGTCTTTAGTGATACTGTGAATTTTTGTTTCAGGATCAATCTTGAGTAGCGAAAGTAACACCGCACCAGCGCTCTTGGGAGTGATCAATTTGAAAACGTTTTTAAGTACTTTATTTTTATTGTCATCAAAAATAGTAGTGATATGCTTGTCTAGGCTACCCAAATCTAATTCAGGAAACAGATCAATATAAGCAGTCACCTCTCCGCCATGCAACAGGTCGGCCACTTTACCGGCGGCATTCAAAATAAGTGGACCGGATAAACCAAAATGGGTAAGTAAAATATTTCCCTTCAGTACCAAACTTTTTTTGTTGTTACTAAAAAAAGTAATTTTAATATTTGGCAACGTAACGCCCGCCAGTTGCTTAATCCAAGCATCAGCAACGGCCAGAGGTACAATAGTTGGCGTGGGGTTTTGAACCGTGTGCCCAAGCTGCTTCAGCCAAACAAAACCGTTCCCAGTTGAACCGGTCTCTGGATGACTCTTACCACCAGTTGCTAGAATATATACCTTAGCAACAAAATCTTTTTTGCCGGCAACAATTTTTTGGATAACTCCCTCTTTGGCAACAATTTTGTCAATCGTAACGTTGGTGCGCACCTCAACATCACCCTGCTTGAGATATTTCTCTAGCACTAAAAAAACATCAAGAGCACGCTCAGTTTTAGGAAAGGCGCGCTTACCAGCTTGCACCACCAGTGGCAGCCCTCGTTTTTCAAAAAATTCAAAAGTGTCAGCCACCCCAAATTGAGCAAAACAAGCATATAAAAACTTTTCCGCCGTGCCGTAGTTGGCAAGCAGTAATCGCTGATTTTCTTCGGCATTGGTAATGTTGCATCGTCCACCACCGGTAATCTTCAACTTCTTACCAAGGCTAGTATTTTTTTCTAACAGTAAAACACGCTTGCCTTTTTCCGCGGCTCGACCGGCAGCCATCATGCCGGCGGCACCGCCGCCAACAACGATAACGTCATAACTGTTGTCATGCTGATTCATGGATATATACGCCAAAAATACTAACGTTGCTGGATATACTTCTTCTTTAAACGAATGTCATTATTGGCGAATGGTCCTACTCCTTTTTAGATGGTAAAAAACAATTACGAAATACTGTCAGTAGTACTATCGGCAATTTCTTTTTCCATCTCTTTGATATTCAACTTCTTTTTCATTTTTTTTAGTTCAGGATCATCCGTTGGGTTTAATCCAATATAATCGTGAATTTCGTCCACAATATTTAAAATTTTAGTAACTTCGTCTTCGGCGTGGATATTGATCAATAAATCCAATTTTTCTCGCATCTGATCTATTTTTGCCGAGCGGTTCTGGCTAATCAGTACAATGATAGAAAGAAAGATGGCTTCTAGTGAAACGATCATAGTCAACAGACCATAGGGGAAAGGATCAAAACTAGCTATACCCGGAATAAATCCGGTATTCATAGCGATCCATACTGCAAAAAAGAGGGCATTAAGAATCAGAAAAAATACGGTGCCAAATTGAGCAGTCAAAAAATCAGCAAAGGAATCGTACCATTTTTTCTCTAGATGACCTTGAGCCTCCAATGACTGGATTCTTTTCTTGTCTGCTTCTTCAATAGTATATTTTGCTAGTGGTTTCATATGTTTCATTGTACCAAAAAACCACCTCTTCGTCCCGCCCTTCACGAAGGACGGAAAAAGTCACACATTACATACCTCTTCTGCGTTGTGTGGGGCTTTTTTTTATCACAAAATCCCGCTTTCGCGGGACTTCATGTTGATAGCGCCACGGGTAATCGAACCTCAATTGCCGAGATTAAAGCTCCTGTCCTAACCGTTAAATGATAGGACCTTAACCAAATTAATGTAATAAATAATTAGGTAAAATCCAATACCAATCAATCGACGTGTCGGCGATTTTTTGGTATAGTAAAAACATACGAAACTAGTATGCAGCACAATCTTGTAAAGTTTTTTATCATAACAATTTTATTTTCCGTCCCCACTTTTTTTGTTTTTGCTCAAGATGGCTCAGTCCCGCCCGGTGATTCAGATCCGGTGGTAGAGCCCACTCCTCAAGAATCAGTTTCCGAGCCAGTAAACCCCGACTCAGTCATTGAGCCTAAAGTAGGCCCCGTACCACAGCTTCCAGCTACTGTTACTCCTACTTCAGACACTGCTACACCTACCCAAACGTCAGTAACTAATCCTCAGCCAGCGACATCAGCAACTTCAAGTAGTTCTCCAGTAATAGTTAATAATCAGCAAGCAATTACCACGCAAACCCCGCCGGTTGGTGAATCATTAATTTTGCCCATAACTGAACCTACGGAAAATACTGACTCAGTTAATTCTAGTTCTTTACTGTACCTAATAGTCCTAGCTATTGCCATTCCCTTGGCTGGCCTAGGAGTTTTTAGCGTGGTAGTCAATAATACTAAGAAAAAAGTAAAGTCAGTTGACCGGTGCCAACTAATCAAACAACAGCTTGAGCAAAAAAAGATTGGCCTGAAAACAACAACACAAGCTTTATCGGCACAGCAAATCATTATTGACAGTTTGAATAAAAAAATTGAAGATAAAAAAAATGAGTTAAAAGACGCCGCCAAAAAGAAAGTGATTCAAAAAGTAAAACATCAGATTAAGCTGACTGATGATAACTTAGTTGGTCGAGGGGTGGCTACGGTTGAATCTGGCATCGAACTTTTTGAAAGTTTGCAGGAAAAACTGGAACAAGCCAAAAAAACCTACACTGCGCTCCAAGCACAACAAACCAAATTAATGCATGGGGTAAAAGAATTGGAAGCCGCATATGCCGCTTGCATGGCTGGCTTGCCATATCAAGAAGCTGGCGGCGAAGTTGGGCTTGAAATTACGTTGCCATCCCAAACGCAGACAACTAAATATATTTTACATGGTGGTAACACCAGTAAGTCTCACAGCTTAAATGACCAATTTTTTAAAAGTATTGTTGCCAACCTCCCAGCTGGTGGCAAAGTTTTACTCGTTTGTTTTGCTCGACCAGAAAGTGAGTATCAAATGCTTTATGCTCGAGATAAACAGTCGTTTGAGAGAGTGGCTGGGAAGAAAAAAGTTGAAGTAATACTAGCAACACGGGAGAATTTTGCTCAAGAGATTAAAAAATCAGACGCAATTTATTTGTTGGGCGGCGATACACTTCAATTGCTTGAAACGCTTAAACAGTATCCTGAGTTTGGTGAAGTAACACAAAATAAAGTGGTGGCTGGCTCGTCAGCTGGTGCTTATATTTTATCCACTAATTATTACAGCAATAGTCTGTCAGGAGTGTTCCCAGGCTTGGGAATCTTGCCGATTAATGTTGTCTGCCACTTTGACGGAAACCAACGCGCCATTGATGAGCTAAAGAGAAAATCACCACGGTTAAGAATGGTGGTATTAAAAGACTGTGAGTCGATTATTATTTCTGGTTATTAAAAAATCGCCTGTTCGGCGATTTTTTAGATGGCCCGCCTAAATTCGGCGAGGCTGGTAGGGCTTTGCGGAATGGATGGCAAACTATTGTAAAAGATATTGTTCTGCCTCTCTCAGCTTTGCCAAAAAGTCTTGCTCGGTATTAATAACTTTTATAAAACCACTTTATAATATTTACAGTTATTGCAAAAAAATGTTATAATATACCATAACTGTTAAGTAAATAATTTTATGGATATAATATATATTTTATTAAGCATTCTCTTGGAATCACTTGCTGTACTTTTTTTCTTTATATTTTTTAAAAAAATTTGGTCACCGGGTAATAAGCTAATCAAAAAAGTAGCTAGAGAGCTAGAGCTTAAGTTAATACATACTCAGAAAAATAAAAACGTTGCCGCTACAGGAAAATACAAAGGTTATAATTTATCAATATCAAAAAAAATAGACTTAACAGAAAATCTTTGGATTTCTTCATCTACTCCCATGCCCCCCCTTACACCTAGACTTGATTTAATTGTTGAATTAGAAATTAGTACTAAAAGTTTGCCCACCATTGTCTTGACCACTAAATTTTTAGGAGGCTTTAAATTTTTGGAGGTGTCTAATTCAAACTCGTTAAAGCTGTTTAGAAATAAAAAATTTGACCTTTATGTTGATCCCAAGGAAAGATATTATTACGAAAAACTAATTGACAAGTACTCTGAGGATTTATTTCAAGCCTTGTATTACTCTCGCATCATTATAGAAAAGTCAAAAATTATATTTGATAAGCCATATACCCTTTCGTTTATTAATCCGGGTTTAAATTATAAAAGTTTAATAAAAAAAATAGATTTGATGGTGAAAATTGCTCAAGATTTAGAGAAGTTTGACAGGATTAAGTAATAAAAAAATTCCTCTTGGATATATAATAGTCACAAATTTTACTTAACATTTTAGTTAAAACAAAAAACTCCTCTTTCAGTAGAGAAGTTTTTTGTGGTAGGGCCACGGGGAATCTCGCCTCGTCCTCGCTTCCGCTCGGACTTCTTTGCCCTGGGCAGCGCCAAAGCCTGCGCCAGCTCGGCTTTGTCGACGCTCGACTGCATTCCTCGCCGCCGTAGTGCGGCTCGGAATTTGTCTCGCTGCTGCCCGTTCGATTCCCTTCAAAACTCAATCAAAGGAAAAAGGATTCAACACAAAAGTTGAATCCTTTTTCCTTGGTAGCGCCACGGGGAATCGAACCCCGATTACCAGGATGAGAACCTGGCGTCCTAACCATTAGACGATGGCGCCACGATGGCAGCAATGAAAGAACCTGGCGTCCCCTGCCCGCAACGCTTCGCGTTAGCGAGGCGGGCGGGTAACCATTAGATCCGCCTCGGCTTCGCCGAAGGCGAGAAGGGCGATGGCGCCACGATAACAATTAACCTTTAACAATTGACAGTTAACTTTTGGATACTAGCAACAACAAAAAACATTGTCAATTGCAACTCCTACAAATCCAAATCTTCCAAAATTTTTCTTTGTTCTTTGGAAAGCTTTGACGGCACATGCACCTGAATCTTCACCAGTAAGTCTCCCCGACCGCGGTCATTCAGATGGGGCACGCCCTTATCACGAACACGAAACACCTTGCCCGGTTGCGTACCCTCGGGAATTTTTAGTTTTACCGTGCCGTCCAGTGTTTCAATCTCCACTTTATCACCAAGCGCTGCCTGGACAAAAGAAACCTCTTGTACCAGTGCCAGGTCATATCCCTGACGATCAAAACGCGAATCTGGCTGCACATGCACGCGTACATACAAATCACCGGCTGGTCCGCCTTTTTGACCGGCTGCCCCCTGACTCGTGAGCTTAATCGCCTGCCCTTCATCAATGCCCGCCGGAATCTTGATATTAATATCTTGAGTCACTTTTTTAATACCATCACCACCGCAGTCTTTGCACTTCTGATCCACCATTTTTCCGGCGCCGCCACATTCCGAGCAGACACTGGGGAATCCAATACCAAACCCTACCGTGCGCACTACTTGTCCGGTACCACGACAGGTGCCACAGGTTGACACTTTACTACCCGGCTCAGCACCTTCGCCGCTACAGCGCTCACAATGCGCGTCTTTGTTGAGCCGTAGAGTGTGCTCTTTGCCGAACACCGCGTCTCTCAACGAAAGGGTAACATCCACTTCAATATCTGAGCCGCGGGCGCGACGAGTACCACGAGATGGTGATCGTCCACCACCAAAAAAATCGCCGAAAATATCGCCGATGTCATTGACGTTAAACTCAAAACCTTGCGCGCCACCGCCCTGAGCATTGCGGAACATGTCCGCAAAATCTGAAAAGTTACCAGCACCGCTGGCGCCCTGACCACCTCTAAAACCGCCGGCTCCGGAGAAAGCTGAGCCAAACTGATCATACTGCGTGCGTTTCTGATCGTCTTTGAGTACCTGGTAGGCCTCGTTGACCTCCTTCATTTTTCCTTCATCAGAGGAACTACCACCCTTGTGCGGATGGTATTGATGCGCCAGCTTATAGTAGGCTTTTTTCAGCTCCTCTTTGCTGGCGCTTTTACTAACGCCTAAGATGTCATAGTAATTTTTGGCCATGTGGTACAGTAACTATCCTTGAAATCCAATTTCTCCCTTCGGGCTTTCTGCCGCTTCAATCTTACCAAATTGCGCTTCGTAGCGTTTCACATTTTCTTCAAGCGCGGCGACAATCCGCTTCATGTGACCGGGGCTAACAATAATTTTCCCCACCACGCGACCAGTCGGAGCGACGATATTCATAAAAGTGAGTAAAAAATCTTCTTTGCTATGACTGGCCTGCATCGCGTTAGCGTACTCACCACCAACAAAATTATCACGAACCTGAATTTTATTTTGTGGTACTACTGGTTGTTGTTCTGTCATATAAGATCGTTTATGATTTATAGTGAAACTTCTTATAACACCACGCTAGTTGAGTAGACAAGAACACTATAACACGGCCATTTATTTTGTGTCAGCCCCAGACGACTGAGTATTGCTGTCTTCAACTTCCCCTTCAGCCACGTCATCGGCTTTCTTTGATTCAGCTGCTGGTTCACCAGTAGCTGATGGCTCCCCTGGCTGAGCCGGGTTGCCATACATTGCCTGACCAATTTTCTGCGCAGATGTAGATAATGCTTCAGTAGCCTTTTTGATTAACTCAAGTTGATCGCCATCTTTTACTTTTTTGAGCGCTTCAACGCGTTCTTCAATTTCTTTTTTCACCTCAGCCGGAACCTTATCACCACCATCGCGTACTGCTTTTTCCGCGGTATGAATAAGGACATCAGCCATATTGCGCGCTTCAACCACTGCTTTTTTCTGTTTATCTTCTTCCGCGTGCTTCTCGGCATCCTGCTTCATCTTTTCAACTTCGGCATCAGACAAACCAGACGACGCCGTAATGGTAATTTTCTGCTCCTTGCCCGTGCCTTTGTCTTTAGCTGAAACATTCAAAATACCATTAGCATCAATGTCAAAGGTTACTTCAACTTGCGGCACGCCGCGTGGTGCTGGTGGAATACCATCAAGAATAAACCGACCTAAGGTTTTATTATCCGCCGCCATTGGCCGTTCACCTTGCAGTACATGAATTTCCACTGATGGTTGATTGTCCGCGGCAGTAGAAAACACCTGCGACTTTGAGGTTGGAATGGTGCTGTTGCGCTCAATCAGCGATGTCGCCACGCCACCCAGCGTTTCCAAGCCAAGGGTCAACGGTGTTACATCAAGTAGCAAAATATCTTTGACGTCGCCCTGCAGCACACCAGCCTGTACGGCAGCGCCGATGGCCACTACCTCATCTGGATTGACTGAAACATTTGGTTTTTTACCAAAAAATTCTTCAACCCGCTTGAGAATCAGGGGCATGCGAGTCATACCACCAACCATCACCACTTCTTCAATATTTTTGGTTTCAACACCGGCGTCTTTGAGCGCGGCCTTGACCGGACCAAATGTTTTTTCCACTAGATCCCCTACCAGCTCTTCCAGTTTAGCGCGGGTAAGTTTCATCACTAAATGTTTTGGGCCACTACTATCCGTGGTAATAAACGGCTGATTGATTTCAGTCTCCTGAGCACTGGACAGTTCAATTTTGGCTTTTTCCGCTGCTTCTTTAATGCGCTGGAGTGCCAACGTGTCTTTGGACAGATCAATACCACTGTCTTTTCTAAATTCAGCAATAACCCAGTTAATTAAAATCTGATCAAAGTCGTCTCCACCTAAATGGGTATCGCCATTGGTTGATTTAACCTCAATGGTGTTTTCTGATACATCAAGCACAGAGATATCAAAGGTACCACCGCCAAGATCATAGACCACGATCTGCTGACCTTTTTTCTTTTCAAAACCGTAGGCCAACGCGGCGGCGGTTGGTTCGTTGATAATCTGTTTTACTTCCAGTCCGGCGATCTTACCGGCATCTTGAGTAGCACGACGTTGGGCATCATTAAAATAGGCCGGCACGGTGATCACCGCTTCGGTAATAGTCTCACCAGTTCTGGCTTCAGCGTCAGCTTTGAGCTTTTGCAAAATCATCGCTGAGATTTCCTGCGGGGTGTAGTCCTTATCGTTCATTTTAACTTTGACACCTTCCCCAGCTTTGACGATTTTGTAGGGCATCAACTTGAGATCCTTTTGGACCTCAGCATCTTCAAAGCGTCGGCCAATCAAACGCTTCACCGAAAACAAAGTATTTTCCGGATTAGTGACCGCCTGACGCTTGGCCAACTGGCCGACCAGACGCTCACCTGACTTACTCATCGCCACCACTGACGGTGTGGTGCGATTACCTTCAGCGTTTTCCAGTACTTTTGGTTCACCGCCCTCAACAATAGCGATTGCTGAATTGGTGGTCCCTAAATCAATTCCTAAAATTTTTCCCATAGTATTTTATGAATTTCTTTATTAATTTATTGATTATATATAAACTTGACAAGTTCTGAAAAATATTGTATCGTTTGATTCAAACTTTGCACCTTAACCGCAGTCAGCAACCATACTACTGGGGACTTAAAACGATGAGAACAATAACTATGCCAATCTCTAAGATCACGGTTGCCGTGATTAATGGGATGGCGAAAGCGGAAAATCTGCCTTCGCCGGAGATCAGTCTTCACCGTCAGTTCAGCCTGGATGGACTCCACTTCGCCGGGTTGATACAAGCGATTGAAGACGAGCTTGGCCTGGAAAATGGTGAGCTCATAACCATCAGTCGTGACCGTAGAGATACTGTTGAAACCATGATCGCAAGGATCGCGATCCAACTGCAAAGGGGGTAGCCATGTTCAGAATCATCGCGAAGCTGTTTGGTTTTTGGCCGGAGCCAGAGCGAACATTCACTATCGATGAGGTGTGCGACGCACAGATCATCAATCTGGAAGACGACTCCGTATTCCAGAATGTCCGCGCAATACTGGCAGATGTCTGCCAATGCGACCCCGGCAAAATTATGCCGGAAACAGAGCTACTTGAAGATCCCGACCTGTTGCTGGACTGGCAACGGATAGATGAAATTCTCTACAGATTACGGGATGTGTACCCAGAGGTACCATTCCCCACCACTCTGGAAGGACTTCTCGGCTTTGACACTGTAGCCGACATCATACTCTATATTCATGGCTACCACGGCAAAGCTATCGCTTACCGTTAACCAACGAGTTTTCCGGGTGCTACCTTGTGTGGCGCCCGGGATTTTTTTTATTCTATTGTCAATTAATACCAACTTACCAGCCTACTGACTCCCGCCCGCATCGCTACGCGAGCAAGCTCGCTTGCGAAGCGTTGCGGGCGGGTACTAACTTTTCTTAATCTTGATGGTCTTTGGCTGTACTTCCGGCGTTTTCGGTACCGTAATCCGCAACATTCCTTCACGCGATTCAGCCTCAGCGCGATCTCCTTGCACATGCGCGGGCAATGCCACTGAACGATAGAAACTACCAGCCCGGACTTCTTTGCGGTAGTAATTTTTATCATCAACCTCTGACTCGTGTTTACTTTCACCCTTGATGGTTAAAATGTCATTTTCAAT
>JAHFHR010000088.1 GCA_023246815.1 bacterium
TGCGTTTAGTTCCGGTAATTTTTTTGGGAATCAGCATAGGAGGCTACCGTGTTGGGTAATAGTAGGCGGTAAGATTGATTGAGTACTCAGGTGAATCCGGACTAAAATATACTGCGTCAATGTCAAACAATCGGAGATTTGATTCAAGATCAGTTAAAAAACGTTTAACCTCAGCGTAACGGCTGACCGCATCGTTGCCAACCAAATCAAGACTGACGGTAATCCGTTTAACACCTTTTGATTGGACCTGCGCCACCGCTGACTCAGGAACTTCGTTAATGCTCATACTGCTTAAAAAAAGGTTATTGGCGGCCGCCAGTGCTTCAAACTGCACAAACAACCCCGGCACGTCCTCATCGGAAGGTAGTATTTTTTTGAGACGATCAATGTCGCGCGGGTTAATCTGGCGATAATTGGCAATAAAGGTTTCCAGTTCACCGAGATATGCCTGCCGTTGCGCCAATTCAAGATCAAGTGCGGCCAGCCCAGTGGTGTCACCACTCATAATACGCTGATACTTCGGCTGAAGTATCAGTAGGTACCCCCCGGTGGCGATGAGCAGCACCAACACACCGGTAATCACCAGATGAAATCGGAAAAAAATCACCTTATACAGTGGCACGGAGCGGATTGAACTTGTTGATTGAGTGACCATAGTTATTCAAGAAATGGTTTGGTAAATATTCCAGGGACAAACTCCAAATTTATGGTAAAATCTACGCCGGCAATCGCTGCCTGATTAGCTTCAACCGGCTGTGCTGATGCCGATTCAATCCGCACCGACGTAACAAAATCAGTTGCCTGCTGAAAGGCGACCAACTGGACAGCCACGGCGCTGTAGTCCCGAGCGATCGCTGAAATAACCAACTGATCTTGGCCGGCCATTGAAAAATTGGTATAAAAAACGTCAGGCACGGTGTAGTGTTCAAGTTTGGAAAAAAATTCCGTCCAATAAATATGTCGGTTCAGCAAGTCACGAACCAGTGTCAAACGTCGCTGCACATCAAGGGCAGCAGCAGTTGATGATTCAAACTGACTGATCTGATTTTTTACCGTGTCAACTTGTACGGTAGTATCAGCAAGTTGTCGGGTTACCGTAAATTGGTACCACTCTAGACCCAAATACCCACTCACTACCAGCAGCACCATAATAACAACAGATAGTGTTGTTGCAGCGACTTTTTTGGGAAATTCAATTTCAGGATACTTTGCCAGCTCTTCAGGAATAAGATTGACGTCAAGTCCTGGGGTACTTCGTTCAAATACACGCTTCTGAGCATCCTCTTTACCAGCTGCACCCTTACCATCATGGACATCCTGGCCATCATGGGTAGCACCAACCCTGTCTGATACCATACCAGATGGTGAAATCCGATCACCTTCGGCATAGCTTACATGCTGAGAGCTCTGACCATACGGTTGGTGCAGCGCTGTATTGCCTGATCGTTTTCTACCAAAACTAAACCAACGAAACAAACCAAGCCTAGATGATGATGGATGTTTCTTTTTGTCTCCAGTGCCAGCGACATGCTTAATTACTACCGTTTCTGTCGCGGGGGCAGCTCTGACACCTCGATCGCCAAATGAACTAGATGATGGTGACTCAGAACGGGGTGAGGTGTTGCGCACCGGTTCCGGAGTCGGCTCAAAGCCGACGCCCGTGCCAAAGGTGTGCTCGCGGGAGGAACCTCCCCCGCCAGCCCGCGGGATGTGTAACTCTCTTCTCACTGAGCGTTCCCCGCCAAGCTCAATCTTTGGCGCCACCACCTCAGGACGAACCGGTAATGGTTTTGGTGGAGTACTGCGCTTAGCAAACAACCGACTCAAAAGCGATGGCTGTGGCGTACGCATCGCTTGGTGCGGACGGTCGCTATTCGGGGCTGACATTTCAATCGTAACCACCTTCGGCTTTTTGCGAGCCGATTCTATTTCTTTCTGTTCCCTTTTGCGGAACTCATCAGGTAGTAAATTAATTTCTGGCATAATGCTAGCTGGTAGTCACAAACTCTAACCTATTCAATATCACGCATGGCCAAACCAATGGCCACTGAAAATCGCGGTCCAATCTCATCAAGTACGGGCTTTAATTCTTCAGGATAAATAACGCGCGCCCAAGGGTCTCCCAGAAACACGCGCATACCGAGCGCTCGAGAAAGATACTCAGGTAGATTGAGGAGCATTGCTGAGCCGCCGGTGAGAATAACTTTTTCAACTTCTTTCTGGCCCTGATTTTTATACAAGTTAAGACTGTACTTGATTTCATCAACAATGGGTGTCAGCGTGGTTTCAATGGTGGCTGGAACGCTACCTTGCCCCTTGCGCTCAGGATCCATGCCAATATCATACTTAAACTGCTCAGCGCGGGCCATAGTAACATTTAAACTGTTGGCAATAGCTTTAGTGATGGTGAGTCCCCCCACATCAATACTGCGGTTTAAAATCGGGATGCTGTTGACCACCACGGAGATATTGGTCACCACCGATCCGACATCAACAATCATCAGCGCCGATTTATCATTGCCAACGAGCGCCCGAATCAAAGCAAATGACTCAGTATCAAGCGACAGCAGATTCAATCCGGCATTTTTAAAAATATCAATATACTTTTTAACCAAATCTTTTGGCGCGGCGGTTAAGAGCACTTTGGTGTACTTTTTTTCAGCGCGGGCTTTAATCTTTAAAAAGCTGCGTTTTGCCACTGGATTAAGCGTACCATCAGCCGAACCTTCAATCGTGTCATCATCAGCCTCCACTGCCGAACTACGGGTAACCGCAGCCCGATCCTCAAGTTCTTCAAGTACTTTCCAGTCTAAAATCATTTCGTCAATCGGCAAGGGAACCACCTTTTTTGCTTCCCACTTGACCGCGCCCGCCAAATCTTTTTTGGACATTGCAGGCAGATTCAAGATTGAACTAAACACCGAAAACGCTGGCAATGCAGTAATCACTTTGGCGCTGGTGGCACCGGCCTGCTTGCAGACCTGCTTAATCAACTCGGCGGTATCGGGCTGCGTTTTCTTGGTATCTCCAACCGCTACTTTATCAACTTGTCGATCAATAAAACCATAAGTAACCAGACGCGGTCGGCCATTTTCGTTTTTCAACTCAACGACTTTAATGTTACTGGAATCAAAGTCAATGCCGAGGTAGCTCTGTGGTGATGAAAAAATTCCCATATAGCATTCAGTATACCATAGTACTCATTATTACTGGGCAGAAAACGTACCGGGGCGCCAGATTGGTAATGCCTGAGCAAAATCTTCTGTGCCTGGCGGCGTGTTGGCCAGTAAGCGACCGTCATAAA
>JAHFHR010000089.1 GCA_023246815.1 bacterium
AGCCTCATCTAAATCACGTCGTAGTTGTCGGACAATTTTAGCTTCTTCTATGGTCAACTCACGTTTTGACCGAGTTTTTTCCAGTAACTTAACTTTTTCACGAATATCCTCCCGAAGCTTATCAAATGACTGATGCAAGCTCTGCTCGGCTTCTCTCACTTCTTTTTTAAGTTTTCCCTGCAACACATGGTATTTATGCCAGAAGTACCACATCAGCAAAACTAACAGTACCACCAAGGAAACAAGCGGTATCACCACCGAAAGAAACACGGTTGCTTTTGAAGCGGCAGCACTAAAAACGGAAGGTCGAACATAGATAGTTACTTTGTCAGAAAGAGTACTCTGCGCTCCCTTGTCGTTCACTGCTGCACTCCACAGTTTATACACGCCGTCATCTAAACGTTCGCTAGCAACAAACGTAAAACTACCCTGCTGGTCGGCTGGTAAACGATACTCGCTTGGCTCATCTTCTTCACGCTGCAGCCACAGCATCACCGTCATATTAGCATACGTTTTACCTTTGACAGTCAGCACCGAACCGCTGGTCAACTCTTTTGGGTACTCAAGAAATACTGGAGGCTCAAGACCTTCAACTAAAAAATCAACTGAACTGGCCAAGCTATTGCCAGCCTTGTCAACGGCTTTAACTAACAAGGTATGGGTACCAGGCGACAATGGTGCCGTTGTGAAAATGTGACTGCCGTCATCGTACCAACGCTCAACCTGACTGGTGTCAGTCTGCACCTCATAGTGATCGATACCAGAAAGCGAATCGGTAGCTTTAAAAATAAAAGACACTGCTGGATCAGTACCCTCATCGCGCTTAATTTCTTCAATGGTAAATGAGCTTGGTTTTTGTGTGTCAATTTGAAATTTAAAATGGCTGATACCGCCCCAGCCAACTGAATTTTTAAGCCGCACGTGCATATACCATACGCCATCATCAACATCATCGTATCCATGCGATCTGACTAAACCATCAGAAGTGCTGCCCGGATTGCTGCTTGGTTCTCTGTCGGCTAAAAAATTGACTCCCGTTATTCCCGCTGGCAAAGCCCAATCAAACGTTGGATCGTTATTGTTGTACCAGGCATCTGGATTAGGATGAGTAGTAGAACTGATCTTAGGGGCCAGTGGCGCGCCCGTCGCGGCACTAGGTGTACTAGATTCCGACGCGCCAGGCGTGGTTGACGCAACGGCAATATCAAATTGAGCTGAACCCGCTCCGGATAACACATTAGTCCCCTTACCATCATTGGCCAAAACCGAAGCCGAAGAAAAATTAAGGGTCGCCACACCAGTTGCTTTGACCTTAAAATTGATAGTCACCACGCGCCCAGAAGAACCAGTATAGCCAGGATTCAAAATTATTCCCTCAAAGTTAGCGGTGCCATTACTGTTAGAAAATCCCGGTTCTTGCACCCATAAACCAATCACCGATCCACTCTTGGATACTCCAGTAACCTCTAGAATAGTGGAGGGAAAGCTAACGATGCCAGATACTGCGTTAACAGATTGATCGGCGCTGGAAACATATACACCAACCGAAAATATTTTACCAACACTGTAGCTTCCTGAAGCCGGAGAAAAGTACATACTCGCAGCCTGGGCTTGGATGCTTTGGAACATAAAAAACGCCAAACTGGCGCTCAAAAAAATCCCTAACCTGAGTAACCACTTCATTAAAAACTGATTATTTATTTTTTGACGATACCCCTCCATAGCTTTTTGATAATAATCAAAGCAATGATAACAATACAAAGAATACCATAAAAACGATAATTTTCATACCACGCCAGCGCGACTTGAGGCGGGAGTGTGCCCGCGCGCTCGTTGCCCGCGCGGTCAACAGCGCGAACATAGACGCCACTTTTCAAAGTTTGGTCAAGTAGCACGTACGGACTGGTTGCTTCGCGCCAATGTAGTCGTTGGTCATTAGCAACAACTTTCACCAGCGCCCCGAGACGTTCAGCAACTTCATAATGGTGAACTCCTGAATCTTTATCAACAGTAGAAAAAACAATAAACCACTTATTAGTAAATAAACTTGGATCACGAACCAAATGAACAGTAAAGGGTTCTGGCGAATTAATGTCAGATGCAATAATTACTCCGCTATCAAGTACATCGGCACTGATAGCAAGCGGCAGGCTAACATCGTCGACTACCACTACACCTCCGACACCGTCATTGCGCAAGACTTCAGCATCTTTTAGCTTTACAACAAAAGACCCCTCAGCTTTAGTTTTAAAAAATAAAGAAGTAACCAACCCTTGTTCAGCGTTAAACCCACCCGGAGTAATGCCTGCAAAAGAAACGCTGTTGTCTGTACTCAAATATGGTTGTTCCACCCAAAAATTAATAATCGAGCCATTATCTCGCACACCCTGAAACTCCAAAAATTGACTTGGAAATTCCAAAGTTGCGCCGACGGCATTAATTGACTCCCCCTCTGGTTTTAGATAGACATCAATTTGCAAAGTTTGATTAATGCCAAGTGTCGAAAATGAACCAGAAAGAATGAGCTCTGATGCATAGAGCGGTGTCAACCAAAAAAATAATCCTGACACTAAATAGGTAGCTAGGGTAAAAAATAAAATTTTATTAAGTAAATAATTCATTTCATTACTGTCATCTAATAATTTTCCAATGTCAAATTTTCACTACCCGGTCCAGTAGAAAGCCATGATGCTAAAATCAACCAACGTCACTTGACCGTCGCTGTTCAGGTCAGCAGTAGCTGGTGGCGAAGATCTTTTATACCAATACGCCATAATAGAATAGTCTATCAAATTAACTTTACCATCACCGTTTGAATCACTAACGATGCTTCGTTGTTCTCCTGTTGTTTCTTTTAACACAGTTTTTGTGCCAACTTGAAAATTAATGGAATTGCTGAAAGTGCTCAATCCCCCATCTAGAGCGGCTTTGGATTTGGTGAAATGCTGACCAATTTCTAAAACTGAAGTGTCAAAATTATACAAATAAACTCCGTCGGAATTCGATTTAATTTTAACAAAAATTTCTTCTTCGGAATTGATCTGAATCGTAATGTCACTAGTAGCGACGCTTTGGCCAAAAATTGCCAAGTTTTCACCTCGCTTGACCGAACTTTTGTCTACGTCAATAGTTGGAGAAATAAAAATACCAGTCACCCTAGTAGTGGCTCCGGCAACTAATCCAACTGGAAATGTTAACAACCCAGAACGGTTGCCTTGGGCATCTTCGCTGTAAATGGAAAAAAGATAGTTCCCAGCTGACAAATTGCTCAAATTAATA
>JAHFHR010000023.1 GCA_023246815.1 bacterium
TCGACTTGTCCGGCTAACTTTGCCATCACCAATCCCATCACTTTTCCCGTGTCCTGTGGGCCGCTGGCGCCACTATCACTGATCACCTGCGTAACCGCCGCACGAATAATATCTTCTGACAACTCCGCAGGAAGGTACTTTTTAATGATTACGATTTCAGCCAGTTCTTTTTCGGCTAGCTCACTACGGCCACCCTGGACATAGAGTGCTGCTGCCTCATTTCGTTTCTTAACTTCACTACGTAGCAGCTTCACTGCTATTTCCTCGGATACTGCCTGACGGTTGTTGGCAATCTCCGCATTAGTCAGTACTGTTTTGATACCGCGTAACGTCAAAACCGCCGCGGTATGCCTTGCTTTGAGCGCGGCGGTTAGATCACTATCAATCTGTTCAATAGTATTCATTGACACTTAACGATATGAAGGTCGAGATGGTCGCTCGTCTTTAAGCTTACCAATGCGCTTAAGATACTCTCGTTTTTCGGTCATCTCTATGCGCCGGAGGGCATCCTTTTTCAGCTGCGTCCGATTTTTTTCTGACTCGTAAAATCGAATCTTTCTCGACTGTATCAGTCGTCCACTCTGCTGGAGCTTCTTGTGGAAGCGTCGCAACAGGCTTTCAAATGTCTCACTTTTCTTGCGTTTTACTTCAGCCACCTTGGTGTCACCTGTCCTTTCAGAATTAAAAAATTAGATAGTACAATTAATAAAAATTGTTAATAAAATTAACATTAAAACTGAATGTACGATACCACTTTAAACTGCTTTCGTCAACAATGGTTATACACCAGCTGTCGGCTTGAACAGTTTCTTCTTCAAGGCCGAAACGGTCTTGTTAAAATCAATGACTTCTTGAACCCCGCTTTCCATGTCGCGAATCAAGATAGTGCCGTCCATAACCTCTTTTTGCCCCAGAATGAGCGCATACTGAGCACCAAGTTTATTGGCCAGCTCAAGTTGCGTTTTAAGACTGTCTTTAGCAAAATTTTCAGCAACATTGATATTGACCTGACGAAGCTGTTCAAACAGTAACAGCGCTTTGATCTTGGCCTGATCGCCAATCTGCGCCAAAAATACCTGCGGCGCATCATCGCGTGGAATGGCGACTTCCTGGTTACGCAATTGAGTAATAATACGCTCAACGCCAAATGCCACCCCCACGCCCGGAGTCGGCCGACCGCCAAGCATTTCAATCAGTCCATTGTAACGACCGCCACCACACAGAGCGCTTTGCGCGGTCTCTTTTTCTACCTGCGGCCAAATTTCAAACACCGTGTCCGTGTAATAATCAAGTCCGCGCACCAGATATGGATTCAGCACGTACTCGATGTGAAGTTCGTCAAGATACCCGACCACTTTCATGAAATGCTCTTTTGACTTGTCATCTAAATAATCAATAATCTGCGGCGCGTCTTTATTGACCAACTGCACCGCCGGATCTTTAGAATCTAAAATGCGCAACGGATTTTTGGTAATACGGCCGCGAGCTTCTTCTGGCAGCATTTTGCGTTTGGTACGATAATAGGCAACCAACTCTTTAATATACTCCTTGCGACTCTCCGGCGTACCAATACTGTTGACTTGAATAGAAACGTCAGGTAACCCAACCTGTCGGAAAAAATTGCTGGCGACGGCAATAATCTGCGCATCAATCACCGGACTGTCATCGCCGATGATCTCAAAACCAAACTGATGAAACTGGCGATGACGACCTGACTGTGGCCGTTCACGACGAAACATCGGACCAAAGTAAAACAGTTTTACCGGTTGCGGCATATTCATCATGCCGTGGTTGATGTAGGCGCGCGCCACTGAAGCCGTCGCCTCGGGCCGCAGTACTACCAAGCCCTGACCTTGATCAACAAAACTAAACAGCTCTTTTTCAATAATATCCGTGCCCTTGCCAACCGTACGAATAAACAAATTGGCCTCTTCAAGAATTGGCGGATCAATGCGAAAAAACCCGTAGCCTTTGTAAAAACTCTCCGCTGTCTTTCTGACAAACTCCCAATAGTGCTGGTCAGCGGGCAAAATATCTTTAAAGCCACGCAGCAGTTGTGCGGCCTTTCCTTTTTTATTACCTGGCTTGACTATCTCCTCCTGCTCAATGTCTTCTGGTTTTTTAAACATACGGTAATATAGATAATCAAAAATTATACCCCTTCGGTCCGGTTACCAGGCCGACTCGATCAAGCGGCCAACCACGCAGCAGTGTTTTACCAACAATCAAGCTACGATCAACTGGTCCAAAAACCCGTGAATCAAGGCTGGCAACACGATTATCCCCCAACAGATAATATTGGTCGGAACCAAGTGTCACTTCAATCTCACCATGCGTAACAATACCCTGGGCAAGGTAGATCTCATCAAGCACTACCCCCTCAGGATGCGCATCATTGCTCACCCGAATTTCACCACCACTGATATGCACCGTTTCGCCCGGTAAACCAATCACCCGCTTGATAAAATGCTGACGGGTATCAAGCGGATACCGAAACACTACCGGATCACCCCGCTGGGGTTCCTCAAAATGATAGCTGATTTCATTGATAATAAGATACTCATGATCAAAAAAGGTCGGCTCCATTGATGCCCCTTTGACATAAAACGGTTTGATCAAATAGTACCGAACGGGAATGATGATCGCCAATGAGATCACCACTACTTTAAAAAGTTCCCAACCAAAAACCAGAATTTTTTGACCAACACTGGTATCATCCTGTAGGTGCGCGGGCATTTTTTTATTGCTGAAAATCATAACCGGTCAGGGTAGTTTGAAATAATAGCATCAATACCAAGCTTTTTCAAATAATCAATCTTGCGCTGGCTATTCACGGTCCAGGCACACACTTTAATACCGCGACGCTTAAACTGGTCAACTCTTTTTCGTGATAATAAGCGATGGTTAATACTCAGATAGTCGGCATGGGCATGGCGTACCACTGCGGCAATATAGTACTGCGTAATGGGCAAAAAGAGTACTGCCAGAAAATCCATCACCAGCCAAAAATTTGAGGCGTTGGCTGATCTAAAAATGAGCGCGGTGGTGACAGAAGGTTCAAGTACCGCCACTCTGCGTAATTCACTTGGATGGACTGATGAAATCATTACTTGACGTAGATCAACCTTACAGTGACGCAACGTCTGCACCACAATCTGAGCGGAGCCTGATACTTTCAAGTCAATATTGAGTCCCACCTTACTATCTACCGCGGCAAGTACCTCCGCCAGCGTTGGGATAGTTTCAATATCTTGGATGATCACGCGCTTCACCTGTTCAAGCGTTAGACGATTGATACGGTGATACTCTTTATTGATGCGACGCAATGTCCGATCATGAATCACCACCGGGTACTGATCTCGAGTGATGCGCACATCAAGTTCAACCATGTCCACGTCAAACTCAAGTGCCTTTTTAAATGAGGTCAACGTATTTTCCGGTGCGTACGCTTTCGCTCCACGATGTGCAATTTTGAGCATTCCCAATTCCTTACGGTTACGCGTAAAACGAAATCAGCATAGCATGAAGCAGCCGGTCTGTAAAGCCAAAACGTTGCGCAATCACGATGTTTATGGCACAATAAGTGTACCAAAATGGTTATGCCAAAGCCTCATCTTGATTTTCTGAGCGAGGAAGACAAAGTCATCAAACCTCAGCGTAAGAAGCTAAAATCTATCAGCAAAACAATGGTCTATGTGCTGATAGTTTTTGTTATCTTGTTGATGTTCTTTGGAATGGGCGTCATTTCTTCAGGAGAAAACTTATCAAAGACGTTTGGCAACACCAACCTCTGGGGTCAAATCAAGCATCTGATTACCAGTTCAGATAAAGAGTTGGACGGAGAAGACGATGACCGTATCAACATTCTGTTGTTGGGTATGGGCGGACTGGATCACGATGGACCATTCCTCACTGATACGATTATGATTGCCAGCATCAGGCCTTCAGATAAACGAGTGGCGCTGATTTCCATTCCACGCGATCTTTCAGTGAATATCCCCGGCCATGGTTGGCGCAAAATCAACAACGCCAATGCCTTTGGTGAAGCAGAGCGCCCCGGTCAGGGTGGTGAGCTGGCAAAAACTGTCATCAGTCAAACCTTTAATATCCCCATCCACTACTACTTCCGAATTGATTTTGCCGGGTTTCAACAAATGATTGATGATCTTGGTGGCATTACGGTGCAGGTTGAAAATGACCTCAATGATCCCTTCTATCCCATTAAAGGTCAAGAGACCGCCACGACCTCGGAGCGCTATGAGCACTTAGTGATTGAACAAGGCAGGCACCACATGGATGGAGACCTAGCGCTTAAATTTGTTCGGTCGCGTCAGGCCTCCGGTGTTGAGGGGTCTGACTTTGCCCGCAGCCGCCGTCAGCAGCTGGTACTACAGGCCGTTCGTGATAAAGCGTTGTCATTTAGCACGCTGATCAACCCACTGCGCATCAGCAATGTCATGGACACCCTATCGGAACACATTGCCACCAACTTTGAAGTGTGGGAGATCATTAAACTGGCCAATATCGGTCGTGATATCAGTGAAGATGACATAACGCGATTGGTGTTTGATGACAGTCCTGATGGTTTCTTGCGTCCACTGGTCACCGAAGAAGGCGCCTTCATCCTCACTCCCAAATCCGGCAATTTCTCGGAGATGCAACTGGCGATGCAGTACATCTTTGAACCAGAAAAACTTGAGTCGGCAAAACCAAAATTGATAGAGATTCAAAACGGAACCAAAGTGAGCGGCTTGGCCTTTAACGCCTCACAGTACCTACTCAGTCTTGGTTACCAAATCACGCGGATTAAGAATGCTCCGACGCAAGATTATCAAAAAACGGTAGTATATGATTTAGTGTCTGACGAAACCGATCAGACCGCCGAAACTATTGCGGAGCTATTCAAAGCCGATATCGCGCCAACCATCCCTGATTGGATACATGCCACGACAACCGTTGCCGTCGCTGCCACCACCGACGTGCTGGTTATTTTAGGACAAGACAGAACTGATCTATGAGCAAATTAGTCTCCGTAGTACTGGTCGGACGAATCAACGTGGGTAAATCCTCGTTGTTTAACCGTCTGACCGAAACCATGGGTGCGATTACTTCAAGTATCGCAGGTACCACGCGCGACTATAATCTTGGTACGGTAGCCTGGCGTAAACGTCTATTTGAAGTGGTTGATACCGGCGGTGTAAATATTGATGTGCTGAAAGGCAGCATCCAATCACTACTCCAGGGAACGGTAAATAAAAAAGCCGCGGCAACAAGTATTATTGATGCTGGAATCGTTGAGCAAACTCGCCTTGCCATTGAACGTGCGCAAGTGGTGGTGATGATCGTTGATGGTCAAGTTGGCTTACTCCCCGAAGACAGAGAACTGGCGATGGTGCTTAAAAAATTAAAAAAGCCGGTGATGCTGGTGGCAAATAAAATTGACAACCGACGCCATGAACATCAGCTCAGTGAATTTTTTTCTCTAGGATTGGGAACGCCGTATCCACTTTCAGCGGCCAATGGCAGCGGCGTTGGAGACTTTTTGGATGAGCTGGTGCGCCTCATTACCTGGCCGCGCGGCCGCCCCAAACTGAACGTGGATACTGATGCCATCAAAGTGGCACTGATCGGCAAACCAAATACCGGTAAATCATCACTGGTCAATAAAATCGTTGGCGAAAAACGAGTTATTGTTTCTCCCATTCCGCACACCACCCGCGATCCGCAAGATACCAATCTGGTGTACAAAAAAAGAACGATTACCCTGATTGACACTGCTGGACTGCGAAAAAAAGCCAGGGTGGTGCCGGGTATTGAACGGGTTTCGGTTAAAAAAAGTTTAGATCGAGCAAAAACGGCGGATGTGGTCTTATTTATCACCGACTCCAGTGAACCACTGGCCAAACAAGATGCTACCTTGGCCGGACTCCTGCGGGATATTGGCGCCGGTATGGTGATCGTCTCAAATAAATGGGACCTGGTACCGGATAAGGACACCACCACGGACAAAGCAGTCCGTACCGCCTACCAACAGCACTTGCCGTTTGCACGATTTGTGCCAGTCGTGTTTACCTCTGCAACAACTGGCAAAAATATTGATACACTGCTTGACGCAGTACTGGCGGTACACCATGAAAGAACGAAGCAAGTTGACCCGAAGCTGCTTGAACAAGCGTTTGAGGTTATGATTAAAAGACAACGACCAACTGCCGCCAAGGGACTCCGACACCCACACCTCTACGGCATCAGCCAAGTGCGAGTGGCTCCTCCAGTCTTTGCGATCACGGTGAATAAAGATGATATTCTGCAACAAGCCTATTTACGCTATATTGAAAATAAAATCCGTGAACGATTTGGTTTTGAGGGAGTACCGATGAAAGTCATCACTAGAGAAATCAAGCAGTAACCATACAGATGAAATTGATTATTGGCCTTGGCAACCCAGGAAAAAAATATGAGACGACTTGGCACAACGTCGGATTTTTAGCCATTGACGCACTGGCCAAGAGTCTTGGCGCGCAGTTCACCGAAGACCGGCGCTTTACGGCGCTAGTTACCGAAGGGATGATTGGCAGACAAAAAGTAATCTTAGCAAAACCACTGACGTTCATGAACAACGCTGGACAAACGGTCCAGGCACTCGCCCACTTTTACCGCGTGCCACCCGAAAACATCATCGTTATACATGATGAGTTTGACCTACCACTAGGTAGCATCAGAATCTCAACGGGCAGCTCAAGCGCCGGACACAATGGTGTTAAATCAATCATTG
Source organism: bacterium (assembly GCA_023246815.1). Taxonomy (GTDB): domain Bacteria; phylum Patescibacteriota; class Patescibacteriia; order Buchananbacterales; family UBA6539; genus JAHFHR01. Next base: position 6,773 of record JAHFHR010000023.1, read on the forward strand.
CTCATCTCAACAGTAAAGCCTTTGTCCGATTGCGCATTGGTATTAAACCAAAAAAAGCGCCCAGTACCCCGACTGATCGCTATGTCTTGAAAAAAATTGGCCTTGGCGCTACACTAACAGTCAAGAAAATCATCAAAGAACAGGTGGTGCCAGCGGTCAACGTTATTATTGAAGGCAACGTTGAGCAGGCAATGAACGGGTTTAATTAATAAAAGTTTCAATAACAAAGCGCACGATGATGGGCTTTTTTTAATTATTAATAATTAAAAAAACAGCTGCCCGAGCCCTGCTACCAGCGCAAGGTGCATACCTGACAAGCAGGACGCACCTTGGCTTAGTGGCTAACAACCACATCAGGAGGGGTGATGTAGCCTTCACCGCTGGTAAACAGGACTTGGGAAGCCGTTTCCAGATTAATACTGGAGGTTATCACATAACGCCCTAAAAGTCAAGAGAGATAAAAAGTACCTGGAATAATAAAGAGTCCGTACCAACAGATACGGACTCCGATCAAATTGAAGTTCTCATAAAAACCTCAACGACGAGCGTTGAGCACTGATATTGCCCACTGTTTCATGGCAGCAAAGACAGGCCTAGAAACATGGACAATGGCTTCACCTTCGGTGATTACGGCCCGATTCAGTAAAGTAGTACCAGAACCAGACCGACAAAAAGTGAAACAGGCATTATACCCTGGGATAGAGATAGTCACCCGTCCCCGTAATCTATCAACCTCTCCCAACTCCAAATGAACTTTCTCACCACTACTTCTAGTAACCATCTTTGAAGCTGGCATGACGCTATCCCTCGCTGTGAACTAAGCCAAAGAACAAAACAATACCTTTATCTATCATGCTAATCCAGATATGTCAAGTAGTACATACAAAAAAATAAGCGTACGTGATGCAGGTTACCCCAGCCTACTCAAAGAAATCCACAAGCCGCCGGAAACATTGTTCTACCGTGGCGATATCAGCGTGCTTGAGAAACCGCTGGTGGCGGTGGTGGGTAGCAGAAAAGTGAGCACATACGGTCAGCAGGTTACCGAAAAAATTACCACTGAACTGGTACTGGCCGGAATTGGTATTGTTTCCGGGCTGGCTATTGGTATTGACACCATTGCCCACAAAACAGCACTGACAGCCAATGGCATCACTGTTGCCGTGCTTGGTTCTGGTATTGACCACATCTACCCGGCAGTTAACCGAGCGCTGGCTGAAGATATTGTTAAAGGCGGCGGACTAATTATTTCAGAATTTCCACTAGGCACACCAGCACTACCCTACCACTTCCCCATTCGCAACCGAACCATTGCCGGCATTAGTCTTGGCGTGGTGGTAACCGAAGCGCGAGAGAAATCAGGCGCGCTGATTACTGCCGGCCACAGTCTTGAACAAAATCGCGAAGTGTTTGCCGTTCCCGGACCAATTGACCATCCGGGTGCCGTTGGCCCACATCAACTGATCAAGCAAGGTGCTGTGCTAACAACAAACGGCCATGATATACTGACTGAGTTGCAACTTGAACAGCGTCAACAACAACTGCAGATTAAGCAAGTATTACCGGCAACTCCCACTGAAGCGCGACTGCTCACCTTTTTGGAAACCGAAGCACTGCATGTTGACAAATTATCTCGTTTCGCTAGACTGGATATCAATGTCGTAAACGCAACGCTCACCGTGCTGGAGATGAAAGGAATGGTGATACACCTCGGCGGACAAACCTACGCTAAGCGAAGCTAAAAAAACTACATGCCAAAAAATCTGGTGATCGTTGAATCACCAACCAAAGCAAAGACGATTGCAAAATTTCTGGGCTCCGACTACAAAGTGGAGTCCTCTTTTGGTCATGTGCGCGATTTACCAAAATCCAAAATCGGCGTTGACCTAGAGGGCAGTTTTGAACCGGTATATGAAGTGCCGACTCGAGCCAAGAAAAAAGTAACAGAACTCAAAAAATTGGCTAAAGATGCGAGCATGATCTACTTCGCAACTGACGAAGACCGCGAAGGTGAAGCTATCTCCTGGCACTTACAGGAGCTATTTGCCGCGCCAAAAAACAAAGTTCAACGCATTGTCTTTCATGAAATTACCGAAGAGGCCATCAAAGACTCACTAAAAAATCCCCGCGGCATTGATAAAAATCTGGTTGACGCCCAGCAGGCACGACGCGTACTTGATCGCATCGTCGGTTACAAGCTGTCACCATTTTTGTGGAAAAAAGTAGCGCGCGGCCTTTCCGCTGGTCGCGTCCAATCAGTAGCGGTTCGCTTAATCGTTGAGCGCGAACGTGAAATTGAAGCATTTAACCCGCAGGAGTACTGGAGTATTGACGCGCTGCTTGCTAAAGACGGCACCACTTTTGAAGCTAAGCTCGCTACTAAAGATGGCAAGGCTCTGGATAAATACGCTCTGGAAAACCAAGCGCAGGCTGAAGCAGTGGTGGACAGTTTCAAAAATTCAACCTTCACGGTAGCAACGATTGAAAAAAGTCAAAAAAAGAAATCGGCACTGCCACCATTTACCACCTCCACTCTGCAGCAAGAAGCAAATCACCGGCTTGGATTTTCCGCCAAACAAACCATGATGTTTGCACAACAGTTGTACGAAGGTATTAAGCTGGGTGATGAAGGTCAGGTTGGTCTGATTACCTACATGCGCACGGATTCGCTTAATCTATCACAAAAGTTTTTAGACGAAGCCCAGAATCACATTACTAAAACCTACGGTGCGACATACACAACAGGTGTACGGGTGTATAAAGCAAAATCAAAGCTGGCACAAGAAGCTCATGAAGCGATTCGTCCAACCGCAGCACTGCGCACCCCGGAATCAATCAAATCAGACTTAGATGAACGTCAGTTCCGACTCTATCGTCTTATTTGGCAGCGTGCCGTTGCCTCGCAAATGAGCGAAGCGGTTATGGACACCACCAAAGTAGATATTGCAGCCTCGGGTAGTCCGTATGGCTTGCGGGCCAATGGTTCAATTATTAAATTTGATGGCTACTTAAAAGTATACCCAACCGCGACTAAAGAAAATTTACTACCAGACTTGTCGGAAAAAGATCAATTGGAACTTAAAAAACTTGATTCTAACCAACACTTTACCCAGCCGCCAGCTCGCTATTCTGAAGCAACCCTGGTCAAAGCACTTGAAGAATATGAAATTGGTCGACCGTCCACCTACGCGCCAACCATTGCCACCATTCAGGATCGCGGCTATGTTGAAAAAGAAGAAAAGAAGCTCCGGCCAACTGATCTAGCTTTCTTGGTAAACGATTTATTGGTAGAACACTTTCCGAAAGTAGTTGATTACGCTTTTACCGCCAAATTGGAAAGTGAATTTGATGAAATTGCTAATGGTGATTTGGAGTGGCACAAGATGATGAAAACATTTTACGGACCATTTTCCGAAAACCTTGAAGAAAAAGAAGAAAGTGTTAAAAAAGAAGAAGTGCTTAATATTCAGGAACTCGGCATTGACCCAGCCACCGGCAAGCCAGTCTATGTTCGCACCGGACGCTTTGGACCGTTTGTACAACTCGGTTCAAAGGACGATGAAGAAAAACCAAAATTCGCGTCCCTACCAAAAGGAAAATTAATAAAAGATATTGACATTAAAGAAGCGTTGCATCTGCTGTCGCTTCCCCGCATTC
>JAHFHR010000024.1:0-5937 GCA_023246815.1 bacterium
GTATGGGTATGTTACTGACAACGTACCAGCATTCACCAATTCGGTATTTCGCGAAAAACTGATTGAAGTACCACTAGAGGTCAGTCATAAATTACAAAAAGCATCCCGAGACCGACGCGCTATTGATACTGATCATATTGACCAGCAACTCTTGGCTGATGTCTATGAAGTAACGGTTGAAGATCGTACGAGCGCCAGTGTTAAGAAGGGATCCCTAGTCTTATAGTAGCACTCGTAGCGCGTTACCTATTATGAAAGCATTAATCAAGAAAAATCCGACTAACCCTCCTCAGTGGTACCAGGGCTTAGAAATTATTGATCGCGATGAGCCGCAGGTTACGCCTGAGCGGCCGGTGAAGATTGCTACCGTCTCGGCCGGTATTTGCGGTACGGATGTGGGCATTTACCTGGGTAAAGATTCACTGGCGATTGCAATGTCCAAAAATAAAAGCGAGAATGTTATTTTGGGGCATGAATTTTGCGGACAAATTACCGAGCTACACGATAGCGCAAAACTTTTTGTAGCAACACTATTACTGCGTAAAAAATTAGTGACCCCGCCAGTGATTGCCTACGTTGGTAGCGCCTCACCGAAGGAGTTGGCAGAGCGGGTTGATTTTGTAGATTTTCTTAATCAGCATTTCTATGTTTCAGCGGAGATGCATTTTACCTGTAAGGACTGTTTGCAGTGCCGAATCGGTCATGAGCACGTTTGCAAAAAAACGATTGGTAAAGGCTTGCACGAAGATGGCGCGTTTACTGACTTTATGATTCTGCCAGCGGATCGGCTGGTGCTATTTGAAAAAGGGGAGGTACATCCTGACATTATTAGTTTCATGGACGCGTTGGGTAATGCCGTGCATACCGCTCAGTCAACCGATGTGGTTGGTAAAACCATCTTAATTACGGGTGCTGGTGTGCAGGGCTTGATGAGTGCGGCAGTGGCCCGTCAGCTTGGTGCTAATAAAATTTTTATTACCGACGTGGTGCCTCAAGACCATGTGGGCGTTGATAAGTTTAGCATTGCTAAGAAATTAGGCGTTGACGGTGTCTTTGATGTCGGTACCGAAGCAGGACGAATGGCGCTGGCACAAACTATTGCCCAGGAGACTGACAATACCGGTGTTGATGTGGTGTTTGAAATGTCGGGAAATTATCGAGCGTACACGAGTGCGTTTGCCAGCGTGCGCATGGGCGGTGAGCTACTGCTCCTTGGGCTGCCTGCCGGTAAACTGGAAGTAGATTTTACCACTGATGTGGTATTTAAAGGTTTAACCATCAAGGGTATTTACGGCCGTCGGATATTTGATACTTGGGATTTGATGCGCTATTTACTGGCCAAGGGGCTTGAAAAAACTATTTTAGACAGCGGTATTATTACGCATCGTCTACCGTTGGCAGAATTTAATACTGGATTTCAAGCGCTCATTAACGGGCAGGCGATTAAGGTACTACTCAAGCCATAATTACAATTCCGTGTCATGCCGAACTTGTTTCGGCATGACACGGGATCCTGAAACAAGTTCAGGATGACAGTTCTCAAAGGTATGTATACCAAAAAACTTCTTAGCGATATCACCCAAGAACTTACTACCTTACAGTCTGCCGGTAAGTACAAGACTGAGCGGTTATTGGCCAGTGCCCAGGGGCCGGAAGTGACTATTGGTGACAAGAAGGTGTTGATGTTTGCTTCAAATAACTACCTTGGGTTATGTAACCACCCGGAAATTGTGGCGGCCGCCAAAGGTGCGCTGGATCAGTACGGCTATGGGCTCTCTTCAGTACGATTTATTTGTGGTACGCAGGAGCTGCATCGTCAACTTGAACAGCGTATCGCCAAATTTTTAGGAGCTGATGATGCTATTTTGTATTCAACCTGTTTTATGGCCAATTTAGGATTTTTTGCGAGCATCACTAATGAAAGTTTTGGTGCTGAAGTATGGCAAGACGCCATTTATTCTGATGAGTTAAATCATGCTTCAATGATTGACGCGTTTAAGTTGATCAAAAAGGGTACGGTTGAAAAACGTGTGTATCCGCACAATGACATTGCCGCACTTGAAGTGATGCTTGAAGCGGATAAGGATAAAGGTTTTAGAAATAAATTTATTGTCACCGACGGTGTCTTTAGCATGGAAGGCTATACTGCTAAACTGCCTGAGCTGGTGGCACTGGCAAGGCAGTATGAAGCGGTATTATTTGTTGATGATGCGCACGCGGTTGGCGTGCTCGGTGCTACTGGCGCTGGTACGCCGGAATTTTTGGGCATCCATGGGCAGATTGATGTGTTGTCCGGTACGTTGGGTAAGGCGCTGGGTGGTGCGGTTGGTGGCTACATCGCAGCTAAGCAAGAGATTATTGATCTGCTCCGACAAAAATCTCGCACCTACATGTTTTCCAACTCCATTCCGCCATCAGTGGTGGTGGCATCGCTTGCTGCTTTTGATTTGCTTGAAAGAAATCCCGAGCTATTAGAAAAATCTCGCACCAACACCACCTATTTTCGCGAGAAAGTAAAAGCACTTGGCTTTACCATTTTGGATGGTAATCATCCGGTCGCACCGGTGATGCTGGGCGAGGCTCATGTGGCGCAACAGATGAGCAAAAAGTTACTGGAGCATGGTTTATACGTGGTTGGGCTGTGGTTTCCGGTGGTGCCTGAAGGTGAAGCTCGGCTGCGCTTTCAAGTATCAGCTGCACATACTATTGAGCAGATTGATCGCGCCGTTGAAATTTTGGGGCGTGTTGGTAAAGAAATGGGCGTTATCAGCTAATGGTTAGTATGGATAAAGCATTAAAACAATTTATCGTACAAATTGCCGCTGAGGCAGGGGAGTATTTGCGCAATCATTTTTATACCTTTAAAAATGTGATTGAGCACGACTCTGGTGCGCTTAAAACTAACATTGACCTTGAGCTAGCAGCGCATCTGCGTAAGCGCATTGCCGAAGTGTACCCAGAACATGCCGTGCGCATCCAAGGTGAAACGCAAACTAAGAATGCCGAGTACGTTTGGCTGATTGATCCACTTGATGGATCAAGTCATTTCTCTCGAAGTATTCCGATCTATACGGTTACCATTGCTTTGCAGCATAACGGTACAACAGTATTGGGTGCGGTTAATCACGCTCAAACACACCAGCTCTTTTTTGCCGCGCAGGGCGGTGGTGCGTATCTTAATGGGATTGAGATTGGTGTATCTGAACAACGTGATTTATCTAAAGCATTTATTTTTGTAGAGCTGCCGGAAAAAAAGTTCGCAGATCAGTTAGAAACAACAGCTACGCTTGAAACTCGCATGGGTACGGTCAACAGGTTGGTTGATGCTGCTGGACAGCTTGAAACATTTCGCATTGGCTCCTTTGGGCAGTGTTTAGTGGCAGCCGGTGCATTTGATGCCTATATTGATTTATCAGGCTCAAGTGAAGCATTGTCGCAAGCGGCATCGCGGTTAATTCTTGAAGAAGCTGGCGCAGAAATTATTGACGTGCAACCGTCAAAAGATGGTTTTGTGCAGATTATGGCGACCAACAACTATCTTGCCGCGGAATTAAAAAAAATTATTCATGGCTAATATCGCAGTATTGATTTTAGCGGCCGGTCTTGGCAAGCGCATGGGTGGCGAATTACCTAAAGTGCTTACACCGATTAAGGGTCAGCCCTTAATTTCGTACTTACTCAAATCAGTCAAAGACTCCGGTGTGTGTGAACGGCCAACCATCGTGGTTGGTAAGCAAGCAGACATGGTTAAAGCCGCGCTTGGACCTGACTACCAATATGTCCTTCAAGAGCAGCAACTCGGCACTGGTCACGCGGTACTGGTTGCCCAGGAGGCGCTACGTGACGCTACGGACGTTATTGTATTGTACGGAGATCATCCATTAATATCATCAGACTTTATCAAGAAGTTAGCTTCAGCACACCTTGAAACCGGGAGCGTACTCACCATGGGCGTCGTGCATACGCCTGATTATGATGATTGGCGTAGCGAGCTTCGTAGTTTTGGGAAGATTATTCGTGATCAGGATGGCAAGATAATACGTATTGTTGAGCGTAAAGATGCCAGTGAAGAAGAAGCAAAAATTATGGAACTTAATCCTGGATATTACTGCTTTAAGGCAGATTGGCTATGGGAGTATCTTGAAAAAATTACTACCGACAATGCGCAACAGGAGTACTACCTAACTGATTTAGTCGCTATGGCAGTGGCTGAAGGTCATAGTATTAAAACTGTGGCCGTAGCTCCCAAAGAGGCTTTGGGCATCAACACGCCTGAACAGTTGCGTGCGATTGAGCAGCTGCTATGAGGTACATCGCCGACCTTCATATTCATTCAAAGTACTCACGCGCCTGTTCTAAAGACCTTGACCTTGAGCACAATCGCGCCTGGGCACTTAAAAAAGGAATCAACATTGTCGGCACTGGTGACTTTACTCACCCGGCCTGGTTTAAGGAGCTTTCGCAAAAATTAGAACCAGCCGCTCCTGGATTATTTAAATTAGAAGGAAGCACGGACGACGTGCTTTTTATGATTACTACGGAGCTATCCTGTATCTACAAGCAGGGCGATGCGGTGCGACGCATTCATCTCTGCGTCTTTGCGCCGGATCTGGAAACCGTTGCCAAAATTAATACCGCACTTGAAAAACGCGGGGTGAATTTGAAGTCTGATGGTCGACCGATCATGGGTGTTCCTAGTGACGAGTTGACCAAGATCATTTTAGATGCCAATAAAGACGCAATGGTGATTCCGGCTCACGCTTGGACTCCGTGGTTTGCAGTATTTGGTTCAAAATCAGGCTTTAACAGCCTTGAAGAGTGCTTTAAAGATGTGACCAGTGAGATTTTTGCCATTGAAACTGGGCTCTCATCTGACCCGGCGATGAATTGGCGCTTGTCCATGCTTGACGACATCACCCTGATCTCCAATTCTGACGCGCATTCGCCCGCCAATCTTGGTCGTGAAGCGAATGTGTTTGATATTCCGAAAGCTGAGCTGAGTTTTTTTGAAATCCGTCGTATTTTGAAAGAGAAGGATATCAAACGGTTTACTCATACCATTGAATTTTTTCCCGAAGAAGGGAAATATCATCACGATGGTCATCGTGACTGCGGCATTAACTTTACGCCACTAGAGAGTAAGAAACACAAAGGCATCTGTCCAATCTGTAAAAAACCACTGACTATTGGAGTGCTAAACCGTGTTGATGCGCTGGCCGATCGTCCGACAGGATTTGTTCCGAGCAAGACGGTTCCCTATAAAAGTCTGGTACCATTGTCTGAAGTTATCGCTGAAAGTTTAGATGTAGGGAAACATTCAAAAAAAGTACAGGCGTTGTATGAGGAGATGATTACTAAAGGCGGTAACGAATTTGATATTCTACTTGATAAAAATTACGACGAAATTGAGACACTAGCCACGCCGGAAATTGCCCATGCCATTCGCAATGTCCGTGAAGGTCTCGTAGAGCCGATTGCCGGCTATGATGGCGTCTATGGGGTGATTAAAACCCTCAGAAAAGGCCAACATATTAAAGAAAAACAGCCTCGATTGCTTTAGGCTGCAGCAATTTGGTAAACCAAAAACCCCGGTTCATAGTGATCCTTTGTAGGGTCATAAGGATGGGGGTTTTGGTTACAAAATCTTTATCGTCTTTTTCGGCTCGCTTTTTTTCGTTTTGGAGCGGCCTTCTTTCGCTTTGGGGCTGCTTTCTTAGCAGCTTTTTTCTTTTTTGCCATGAGAGGGTCACCTCCTTTCACTCTTTCACAAAATTTTGTTGTGAAAGTTTAGGTGTTGTAAAAAATATTTTTTATTAAAAAGTTTTTTACAACTTTTGTTTTTTTATAAAAACAAATCTACTAGTAATTATAAATCTTTTTATTACAATAAACAATAAAGAAAAGTGCAAGCTGTGGATAACTCATTCGCAATTTTAT
>JAHFHR010000024.1:6037-10429 GCA_023246815.1 bacterium
AAAAGTTTTTTACAACTTTTGTTTTTTTATAAAAACAAATCTACTAGTAATTATAAATCTTTTTATTACAATAAACAATAAAGAAAAGTGCAAGCTGTGGATAACTCATTCGCAATTTTATAAATAAAATTGCGAATGTTCCGAATTTGTCGAGGGATCTCATGAATAAAAATGATTTTGTGAGTAAAATAAAAAATTTAAAATGCATTTGAGATTGAGTATAAAAAAACAGTCCAGTGATGGACAGTTTTTTGCGTGGTGGACCCGAAGGGATTCGAACCCTTGACCTCCTGCTTGCAAAGCAGGCATTCTAACCAGCTGAACTACGGGCCCAATAATAACGATTCACGGTCAACTGTTAACTATTAATGGTTATACTGATGGCGTGAATAGTCCTACTAGCCCACCAAGTACGGCTCGGTGCAGCCCAGTGATCATCAGAAAACCGATAATACTAATAAGGATGCCGATAAGCTTGTAGGCGAGGCGACTACCGCCTTCGGTGCCGAGGTATTTATCGGCTGAAGGGATTGAGCCAAAGTTTTGGTATATCCACTCGGACTTGATGGTTACCAGTGCGCCGATGACGACGATGACCAGTCCTAAAATGATTCTTCCGAACATATTTTTATTTTAATTCCTAATTTCTAATCAAACCTTTCCGCCGCAGGCGGGCCTTGGTGGGTGGTGAGGGATTCGAACCCCCGACCTTCTCGGTGTAAACGAGACGCTCTAACCAGCTGAGCCAACCACCCATAACTCTGGTGCGGACGAGAGGACTTGAACCTCCACCCTCTTGCGAGGACTAGCCCCTCAAGCTAGCGTGTCTACCAAGTTCCACCACGTCCGCAAATTTTTAAATAAAACAGCCAAGCCTGAGGATAGGGGTAAACGTTCAAAAAAACGTCTGCCGGTTACTTTATACCCGGACTTCCCTGAGACGTTTCTTGCTGGTGCGCAGGTGATAGAGCTTTGCTTGGCGCACACGGGCCTGTTTGACTGGTTCAATTTTAACTACCGTTGGAGAGTAGACGGGAAAGATTTTTTCTACACCAACACCGTCGGAGATTTTGCGTACGGTAATGGTCGCTCCCTGCTGTTTGCCGTGTTTGTGTGCCAAAATGATCCCTTCAAATATCTGGATACGTTTTTTCTCGCCCTTAGGGCCTTGCTCGGTAATCTGCTGGTGTACTCGCACGGTCATCCCTGGCTTGAAATCAGGCAATGCCTCTTTTTCAGTGAGGCGAACCTCTTTAACATGTTCAACGGTTTTACCTTTTTTCGTTTTTTCTGCCGCCATAGTAGTCAGTGAATAAATTAGTAATTGAGTAAGCCTGCCGGTCGATCGGCAGGTGAGTATAAGGAAAGATAGCAGTTTTCTTACTGACTTTGCCTTGCTCTACTAGCCCTATTGGCTAGTGAATACCTAAGCACTATAGGCCAAAGAAGGGGAAAAGTCAAGCCTGACTCTTGCTATGCTTTTGGATAATGTCTACCACCATATCAACCGTATGTTTGATACGATTTTTTTCATTAATGACGATATGATCGTATTGGTTGGCGAGCGCCAACTCTTTTTTAGCACTTTTTTTGAGCCGTAGATCAAGTACCACTTTGGGCATCTTTTCTCGCATCAGGATGCGGCGCGCCAGTTCGCCGATCGTTCTGGTTTTGAGAAAAATAAGCACGGTCTGTTGGGGCATCTTTTTCTTAATCTGCAGAGCTCCTTGCGGGTCAATATTCATCAGCATGCCGTGGTGTTTGAGCGTTCTTTCAACCGTTGCTTTATCGGTGCCATAGAGATTGTCATGCACCACCGCCCATTCTAGAAAATCACCCTGCTCAATTTTTTTACGAAAGTCATCTTCCGATACGTGGATAAAGGTTTTATCTTCTTTTTTGCCAAGACGCTTGGTGCGAGTGGTGTAGCTCAGCGATGTTTTGAGCATCGGTAGTCTTCTCATCACGCGCTTAGCCACGGTGGTCTTACCTACCCCCGATGGTCCGGAAATGATGAATATTTTATACTCAGCGTTTGAAGCCATTGAGAATGGTGGTTAGTGTCGGCGGTACTGGGGCAGTGTATGTTTGTCGCTCTCCATTGAGATCGTCAAAGGCAAGCGTCGTTGCGTGTAAAAATATTCTTGGTAGACTAATTACTTTAATGCGGCGTTGGAGGAAAATAAATATTTTCTTTCTGGGCTGGTAGAGCTGGTCGCCAAGAATGGGGTGGCCAATGGCTGATAGGTGTACACGAATTTGGTGTGTCCGACCGGTGAAGATTTCTACATCAAGTAGCGTGTAGTCTTTTACGTATTCTAGTACGGTGTAGCGCGTTTTGGCAACTCGATCGGTGGCATGAAATTTAAACCCTTGGCGGCGAGGGTGCGCCACAAACTGTCCCTCTTTGTTTCGGCCAATCGGTAACTCAATATCACCGGTTTCTTGCGGCACGGTACCGTAGACCAGGGCGGTGTAGTGTTTCTCAACCGTACGGTTAGAGAACTGTGTCTTGAGGCTTGTAAACATTTTTTGGGTTTTCGCTACCACCATCACTCCTGATACATCGCGATCGAGTCGATGAACGATGCCGCCGCGCTGGCGGTCTTCGCCAATGCGTTTAATGGTCGGGTGATGGACCGTCAACCAATCAAGCAAGGTATTAGACTCTCGTTTGGCGGTGGGGTGCACCAGCAACCCGGTTGGTTTACTGAGGACAATGTAATGCTTTCCTTCATGGATAATTTTCGGAGTGGGGCCGGTGGCAACCGACGTCACTATTTTTTGTTTGGTCGTTTTGATAATCTCAACCACATCTCCAACCTTGAGAAATTGGTGCACCTTTGCCGGCTTGCCGTTGACCACTGCCACACCGTCTTGAATGAGTTTCTTTATCTGGGAACGAGTAGCGGCAACATCGTGTTCGGTTAAAAAGATATCAAGGCGTTGGTTTGCGTCGTCTGTGGTAATGGAGAATTTCATAGAGATTTTTTGGCCAACCGCAGGGCCTGCTGTTTATTTTTTACCGTACCTGCCAGCTGTGCTTCGCGCACCATGTCAAGTAGTTTTCCAATTTTTGGGCCTTCAGTCAGCTTAAGTTGTCGTAGCAAATCAGTTCCGGTAACAAGTGGCTTGGCGGGTGCGCCTTTGCCTCGTGGTTTAAGCGCAGCGATTCGGCGCTTGAGCATTTTGTAGTCATCAAAGTGCGCCCGACCAGTTTTTTGGTAGATAGTAGCCGACAGATCGGCAAACATCACCATCAGCAGTGCTGTACCTGGAAAGTTTTCACTGTAGAAGTATCGTTCAAGCGTGGTGTGTTTCATCGGGTTATACTTGGCGCTAGCAATGAGCATGTGTTTGGCAGCAAGTGTTTCAACATCATCAACGCGGAGGCCACTGGCCGACAACTTGAGTCGATCGGCAGTTTCGCGCCAGATTTTTGCGGATTTTACATCATGACCAGGAAAGCGAAGTCGATCAGCGCGCTGCAAAGTATACGGTTTGCCGACGTCATGAAAGAGTACAGCCCAGACTACCTCAGCAGGGGCCTTTTGTTTAAACTCTTTTTTAAATGCACTGCCGTGGAGCGCCGCCAGAGCCATCATGGTGTGCTTCCAGACATCGCCTTCTTGGTGCCAGATTTTCGGTTGCGGACATTTTTTCATCTTCAGCAGCTCAGGCATGAGCACTTGGAGCGCGCCAGTAGTATCAAGTAGTGCCATGGCTTTGAGTGGGTCAGCCGAGATCATCTTGTACAGTTCACTCGCCATAACCTCGTAGGGGACAACTGGTTTTCCCGCAACCAACTTGGTTAGTTTTTTGATCTCCTTGGTGATTGCCCGTTTAGTAGCTGGGTCAATACTAAACTCAAGCTGGCAGGAAAATCGCATCGCGCGCAGCATGCGCGAGTAGTCTTCGGCAAAACGGTGCTCTGGCTTGCCAACGGTTCTGATACGTTTTTTTATGATATCAGCTTTACCATTGAACGGATCCACGAGCCTCTGCTGTCGTATATCCCAGGCCATGGCATTAATGGTGAAGTCGCGACGAGACAAATCATCTTCAATCGCCAAATTGGCATTAGTTTGGATTTTAAAATCTTTATAGGCGCCGGTGTGGTTGATGCTATGCTCGGTGCGGGGTAGCGCAATATCAATCTCACGTTCGGTTGAGCCTTTAGGTTTAAATTTAAAAACGCCGAAGCGTTTACCCACCAAATTGACGGCGCCTTGGGTGCTTAAGAATTTTTCCAGACTTTTTTTGGAAATGCCACGGATAACGAGGTCAACGTCTTTGGTGTCGCGCCCAATCATCGCGTCTCTTACCATGCCACCAACTAAAAAAATTTCAGCCTTAGGGAAAGCCTGAATCAATCGAGAAATAAAGGGTTTT
>JAHFHR010000090.1 GCA_023246815.1 bacterium
TTTCCGGCAACTGCTTAATAGCTAGTAAGAGTCCAAGCCACAACGCAGCAGCGCCCACCGTCGCAACGATAATACCGCCGCGCACAAAGCGATCGCGCCAGTACAATGAAAAAAAACCAGGGTGTAGGTACCAATCCATGATGTGTAGTGTTGGTTATATGCTGTATCATACGTTTTCCACTGCAATTTGTCCACGATCCTTCACAATCCTTGGTGATGCTGTAAATTTTGTGGTATAATAAGGTCACTATTTTCGTTAGACACAAAAATAAATCAGCATGATTGACCAAAAAAAACTTGAGCAAATTTTACTTGAAACCAAGGCCATCGCCAAAAAAGAACTGGCGCTCTATCTTAATGAGGCACAAAAACGCAATCAGACCTTTGAAGAGTACCTAACGACTCAGAAAATTATTGGTGCTGAACAGCTCTACACGAGTGCGGCGCAATATTTTGGGGTACCTTTTATTAACCTCAAAAACGAGACTATTCGTAAAGATATTCTTTTTTTAATCCCTGAACCGATTGCCGCCACCCATAAAATAGTGGCGTTTGATAAAAACGACCATGAACTCAAGGTAGCGACACTTGATCCTGAAAATTTACAAATCTTTGAATTTTTAACTAAAAAAACCGGTCTTGAGGTGCTGGTGCATATGACCACGCCGCAGGCATTGGCAGACACGCTCAAAAGCTATCACAAAGGTCTCAAGGCAGAGTTCCAAGATATTACCAAAAAAGATGAGACCGCGAGCGTGGGAAATGGAGATACTAAACTTAAAGAGCTGGCCCATGACCTGCCAGTGATTCGCATCGTTGATACACTACTTGAGTACGCAATCTTTGAAAACGCTTCAGATATCCATATTGAACCGACCGAAAAAGAAGTGTTGGTTCGGTATCGCATTGACGGCCTCCTACGCAATGTCATGACCCTTCCCAAATCAGTCCATGCCGGCATTGTTGCGCGCGTCAAAATCTTATCAAATCTAAAACTTGATGAGCATCGCCTTCCTCAGGACAGCCGTTTCAAAATTAGCAGCAACGAGTACAACGTATCCTTTCGTGTATCCATCATCCCAACCTACGATGGCGAAAAAGTAGTCTTGCGCGCGCTGAATGAACAAACTAGCGTCTTGAGTCTTGAAGATTTAGGTTTTCACCCACGGGCGCTTGAAGCGGTACAGCTCAACATCAAAAAACCACACGGGCTGGCACTGGTTACTGGTCCAACCGGTTCAGGAAAAACTACTACACTCTACGCTATTCTGAATATTCTCAATAAGCCAGAGGTGAATATCACCACCATTGAAGACCCAATTGAGTACCGGATGCCCGGCTTGAACCAAAGCCAGGTCAATCCTAAAATTGGCTACACCTTTGCCAATGGCTTGCGGTCATTTTTGCGGCAAGATCCTAATATTATCATGGTCGGAGAAATCCGCGATCAGGAAACCGCTGAAATTGCTATTCACGCCGCGCTGACCGGCCATTACGTGCTCTCAACGCTGCACACCAATGACGCGCCAACGACGCTGCCCCGTTTAAGCGAAATGGGTGTGCCGGCTTTTCTCATCGCCTCAACCGCAAATATTATCATCGCGCAACGCTTGGTCCGAAAAATCTGCCAAGAGTGTATTGAAAGTTATACCCTTACTCCAGCTGAACTGGCTAAACTGGAAAAACAGATTAACTTAACTTCCGTGTTGGCCGTTTTGGAAAAAGAGGGCTTAATCACCAAAAAACAGGACCAACAATCACTCCTCTACTACCGAGGCAAGGGCTGTAAAAAATGTGGTAATAGTGGCTATAAAGGCCGCCTCGGTATTTACGAAGTACTGGAAGTAACCCATGGCATCGCCCAACACATCCTCACCGGCGCGACCAGTGAACAGATTCTTACTACCGCCAAAGCGGAAGGCATGCTTACTATTTTGGAAGACGGTTTTATCAAAGCCAAAAAAGGCATCACCACCATTGAAGAGGTGCTGCGCGTTACCAAAGATTAACTATGGCAGAGCCAGTTATCACTAAAGCACCGCAACCCGCACCACCACCGGCTCAGAATTTTGGCGGAAAAATTAGCGGCTGGATTGAAAAACCAAGAAAAATTTCATTGACCCAAAAAATATTTTTTGTGCAGCAACTGGGCGTAATGATTAAATCGGGTATATCACTCGCCGTAGCACTCAAAACACTGGCAGAACAAACAACCTCAAAAGGATTCGCCAAAATACTCAAAAATCTTGAACAGAGTGTTGAAAAAGGAAACCTGTTGTCAAAAGGATTAAAAGACTACGAGAAACTGTTTGGCGAGCTCTTTATTAGCATGATTGAAGCCGGTGAAACTTCCGGACGACTTGAAGACGTGCTCAAGCAACTGTTTGTTCAAATGAAAAAAGACCATGAAATTATCGCAAAGGTTAGAGGCGCGATGATTTACCCCGCTATTGTCGTCACGATGATGCTCGTGATCGGTTCACTGATGATGGTATACGTAGTGCCAACCATTGCTGGAGTATTCACCGAGCTCAATGCTGACCTACCGCTCGCCACGCGCATCTTAATTTGGGTTTCCAATTTCAGTGTTTCATACGGCATCTACGTAGTTGTCGGTATCATCGCGTTAGTTATCATCCTTAATCGACTGGTGGCAACAAAACGAGGTAAGGAGATTTTTCATCAGCTCATCTTGAGTACACCAGTGGCCGGAAAAATTGTTAAAAAAATAAATATCGCGCGCTTCAGCCGATCCATGAGCTCCCTACTCAAAACTGACATCCCGATTGTGAGTTCATTTGAAATCACCGGAAAAATCCTCAGCAATGTCATTTACCGAAACGCACTACTCGAAGCTCGAGAAAAAATTAAAAAAGGAGTCAACATTCAACAGTCGCTTGCGCCGTACCGAAAATTGTTTCCGCCAGTAGTGTTGCAGATGATTGCCGTTGGTGAAGAAACCGGCGCTCTTGATGACATTCTTGAAGAATCCGCGATATTCTACGAAGAAGACGTCAGTCAAACCATGGAAAACTTGCCATCGCTGATTGAGCCTATCCTGATGGTCGTGCTGGGTATCGGTGTTGGCGGTATGGCGGTGGCGGTTATCATGCCCCTGTATTCACTGAGTGAAACGATCTAACTATGCGCCGCAACCATGGATTTACCATCACCGAGATACTGGTCGTTA
>JAHFHR010000025.1 GCA_023246815.1 bacterium
TAAATGTTTGTTCAGCGGCGGTTGTTATCTCCCAGTTGGTAATATCAATCGGAGTCACGCTGACATTTTTTAACTCAATAAATTCTTCCGTTACGTCGATGCCCAGTGGGTTTGGTAGAAGTTCATTGATGACAATATCGCCCTTCTTGGCAGTTGGCGTATCAGCTGGTGGTGCAGGCGGATCTTGCTCATCGGTGCCACCCTCGTCATTTTCTTCTTCACCTGGTTCTTCTGCTGGCGGTACATCATTTTCTGTGGCGCTGTTTTGCTGTCGAGGGGTTCCGCCAGCAGTAAGGCTGGTGACCCAGGCTGTTTGAGTAACCCGTTCCATAGTTTGTTTCGTGGTGTTATCACCGGCTAGCCAGCCAGCGGTGCTGTTGATTTCGTCAATCAGAACACCGCTAGCATCAAGTAGCTTTAAATATTCACTGGTGTTTGATAAGGCTCCGGTGTAGATTGCATCTGCGGTTTCAGTTGGCACTGTTTCGTCATCAGTTCGTTCCAGCAGGAAATAGCCAAAGGCTTCAATACCGCCGGCCAGCGTGATGCTGGGACTGCCATCGGTCGCCACCAGTGACCAACCAGTAAGATCAATGGTTTGATCCGTGTTGTTGTATAGTTCAAGCCATTCATCACTGGCAGATACCGCCGTTCCCATCCAGGCGATTTCGTTGATGCGCACACTGGGTTCTGTGGCAGTGGCAGGAGTCGGTGTTAATGGTAGTACTAGTAGCGTTAGGAGTATTATTTTTTTCATAGTAATTTTTTAGGTTATTGTGAGCGATAATAATGTAGGGAGGGGTAGTTATTTAGTTCCACATTTGATTTATTGTCATCCTGAACTTGTTTCAGGATCTCGGAGATGCCGAAACAAGTTCGGCATGACACTTATGAGATGAAAATATCCGTTGATTTAGTACCAATCAGATGCTAAGTCGTAGAAATTGGGGTTAGTGTTTTTAATTAAATTAATTTTCCATTGACGATGCCAGTTCTTTAATTGTTTTTCTCTACAGATTGCTTGGTACACATCAGTTGTATCTTCAAAGTAAATTAGTTTTGTTAGATTATATTTACTGGTAAACCCTTTATTTATTTTTTCTTTATGCTCATAGGCTCTTCTGATTAAATTATTAGTCACCCCAACATACAGCGTGGTGTGGTGTTTGTTTGTCATAATGTACACATAGAAAGTAGTCATAAAAAAAGCGCCTTAGTCTACGTATCCGCAGACGGGCGCTATGTTAATCAGTAATGCTATAAAAAACGAAAACCCCGACAGATCGGGGAGTTTCGTGCTATGTTGAGCCTAGAGCTCACCTTCTTTATAGCAACGTTACTTTTTATTGTCAATATGCCGCTTGAAAAAGCCTTATTTTTCTGTTAGTATCAGTAATCTATGCAAAAGTCTTTTTGGGACAATTTACCTAAGCCGTTTTTTGCGCTTGCCCCCATGGCCGACGTTACCGACGCCGCCTTTCGTGAGGTGATCGCTACCCACGGCAAGCCGGACATTATGTGGACCGAGTTTGTGTCATGCGATGGTCTGTGTAGTCCGGGTCGCAGTAAACTGTTGATTGACTTTAAATATACCGAAGCCGAGCGACCAATCGTTGCTCAGATTTTTGGTAGCAAGCCGGCACTGTTTACCGAGTGCGCAGCGTTGATTAAGCAACTTGGTTTTGATGGTATTGATATTAATATGGGTTGTCCGGAAAAAAGTATCTGTAGTCAGGGCTGTGGCGCGGCAATGATTAAAGATCCGGCCTTAGCACGCGCCACCATTCACGCCACTATAGAAGGTGCCGGCGGGTTGCCCGTGTCCGTCAAAACACGACTTGGGTTTAGTAAGCATGCCGAGCTGGAAACTTTTTTGCCCGAGATTTTACAAGAGAATATTGCCTGCGTTGCCATCCACGCCCGTACCAAAAAAGAGATGTCCAAAGTGCCGGCCGATTGGGCTTGGGTTAAGCGTGCGGTGGAGATTCGCAACAAGGTAGGCAGCACCGCCTTGGTTGTGGGCAACGGTGACGTTGAAAATTTAGAACAGGCCAAGCAGCGGGTGGCGGAAACCGGCTGTGACGGGGTGATGATCGGTCGGGGTATTTTTGGTGATCCGTGGCTGTTCAATAAACAGCTGAATCGTGATGGGTTGCCATTAGCAGAACGTTTTAAAATAATGCTTGAACATGTGCGATTGTATGAAAAATATTTTTCAGGGATAAAAAGTTTTGACCTGATGAAAAAACATTTTAAAGCGTACGTCAGTGGGTTTGACGGGGCTAAAGAGTTGCGCATGGAGTTGATGCAAACAAAGAGCGCTGACGAGGTTGAGCGAGTATTGAAATTAGCTGGATATCTATAAAAAATGAGGACGGTTCTGCGAGCAGAACCGTCCTCGTGAATTTTGTGTCGGCGTTTTTATTCGCCCTTGTCTTTGTCGGTTACGAGCACCTGCTGTATGCAGCTATCATCCCCACAACAGGAGAACTTGGGTATTGGTGGGATGGCGATTATTTCTTTCGCTATCCTTGAGCACCCAGGTACTTCGCATTGCCGTGGTGGCCCCTGCTCGGGGTCAATCCTTTTGCCCCAGCGATGCAATTGCTTCCCCCATGTTCCCGCCCATTGTACTGCTCCCATTACTGCTTTCTCCTTTTCTTGTGTTGCGTTTTGTGACTAGAAAAAAGTCACACAAAAAATTAGTTTAGCGGATTTTTTTTAAAATGTCAAGTAAGCGTTGACAGCTCTGGTAAAATCAGTAATTATAAGGGGGTATTTTGAGATACACTGTCATGTATGGGCGAGTGGTGAAATTGGTAGACACGCCAGCCTTAGGAGCTGGTGCCGCAAGGTGTGAGAGTTCGAGTCTCTCCTCGCCCACCATGAAGTATCTGATTTGTTTTATGAGTTCGAGTCCCTGCCCGATACGCCTGCGGCGTAGTCGCTGGCGGGCGGGTCTCCTCGCCCACCAATAGTATTCTGCAGACGCAGGATTTTTTTGTTTGTGCTAGAATAAGAGATATATATTACCCTTTATTTTATGGCTAACACCAAGCGAAAATTTCACGAATTTATTATCGCCATGCAAGAAGAAGCCAGTTTGTACGAGCGCATTCAAAAAGTTTTACAAGAAGCGTCTGATCCGGTAGCGGCGGAAAACATTGTTCGTGAGCGCTATGCCGAAGATTTTGAAGCGGCAATGGTACGCGCCAAAGCCGCCTGGCAAGCATGGAAAGATTCAGTGTAATAGAACAACTATGCATCACCTATCTAGTGTTAAATTGGCCCTGATCGTTGTCGTGGTTATTGTGTTAGCCTTAACCGGTGTTGCCGTGGTACTTTTGGCTCCGCGTGCACACGTTGGCCCGCCAGCAGTGAACCAAGTGGGGGATGCTCAAAGCTATCGTGAAATTCCAACTGATTGGCAACCTGCCGACTGGCAACGAACTAAATGGCAACGGATACAGACCGATACATTTAGTATTGGCTTGCCTCAGGGCTGGGTCTTTATTGAAAAGCAGGGGATTGATTCATATATCGGCGAATTTCAAGGCGATGGTATAACGCTATTATTTGATTACGGTTGGTATTCTGGTGATCCGTCACAAGATAATCCTGACTACACGGTTACTGAAAAAATAATTAATGGTTTTACTGCACGCCTATTTACTTCTGAAAAAAATCAGGATGCAGGTGTGTATTTTGATAATGTTGGCGGTGAGGGAGGGTTGATTAACAAGTTGAGTGTTTATGGCAGTGGTCTTAGCAAAGAAGATCACGATCTCGTTTTTTCTATATTTTCAAGTATTCGATTTAAAAATATTCGGTTTGACAACTCATTGGTTGACAACTCGTGGGAGGTTTATACAAATACTGAACTTGGTATTACGTTACGGCATCCATCTGATTGGAAACTTAAAGAAAAAACTACATCTACGGTCGTTATCGAGCCTGCGTCCGAGGCAGAATCTTCTCTGTTCAGAACTTTATATATTAGCGCTACTCTCACAGACCTTCAGGAATATATCGCTGCCTATGAGTCTGGAGGGTTTGTAGTTGATGGCCATAACTTTAACGAAATTGAGGAAGAGTCTGCTACTTTTAATGGGGAGCCAGTAACACGCTGGGAGACAAATAATGAAATGGGTATTGGGAGTAGCATATTTTTTATTAGTCACAATGGTCATAATATAATTATTGACTATAACGACGAGGATGATATACATACGGCTATTCTATCTACTCTAGAGTTTGTTACTAATTAGAAGTATGCCGACCGAAAAAACAAAAAAACCCTCAGAAGAAAAAACTAATCTCCGCATTGAGGTTTTGGAGAAAGTTTCTGCACTGGCCACCGCTGGGCTTGGCTTGGTAGCCGCCCTAGCGTGGAACGACGCAATCACCGCGACTTTCAAACAGTTGTTCCCCGCACCAGGTGACAACCTTTTGGCATTGTTTGGTTATGCACTGTTTATCACCATCATTATTGTTATAGTTACTTTTCAATTAGGCAGAGCTCTAAATTTAGCCAAAAAGGAACTATCCAAAGGCCATCATCAGCGTTATAAATAAGGTCTTGACAAATAGTTTAAAATCCTTTACCATGAGGTGAGAGTTAACTAGATATTGTTCTAGCAATGACTACCAAAAAATACTCTATGATATATCTTTATCTAAGTATTAAAAGCCCCAAGGCATGAGCCGGTAGGATTTTGGTTGTATTGCTTGCCGCTTGGGGAACAAGCGGTTTTTTAGTCCCTTCACACATCAAGAAATGTCATTCTGAATTTATTCCAGGATCTCAAAGATGAGATGCTGAAACAAGTTCAGCATGCCAGGCAACTGTCATACTGAACAGTCCCTTGAAAACTGAATAAGGTAAAAAATACATGTAACGTCAATCGCAGAAGAAGACGTGTGTCTTGCTTCTTGTGGTTAAATAGAAATAAGAGCATACGGTGAATGCCTCGACATCAAAAGACGATGAAGGACGTAGCAGCCTGCGAAAAGCTTCGGGGAGGTGGCAAGCAACCTTTGATCCGGAGATCTCCGAATGGGGAAACCCGTTCCGATGGAAGATCGGAACATCATGCATTGAATTCATAGGTGCATGAAGAAGACCTGGCGAAGTGAAACATCTCAGTAACCAGAGGAATAGAAAAAAATCGCTGATCTCTTATTGTTACTCCCATATGCTTGGGAGAAGCAATAAGGAATCAGTCCATTCCGTGAGTAGTGGCGAGCGAAAGCGGATCAGCCCAAATTCTGTAGACTATCTCTTCTTAGATTTCTTGTTAGATTTATTCTATCAAGGGATTTAAGAAGAGTAAGGAAGTAAGTCCGTAATGTCTAGAGAACGTTATAAGATAAAACTTGTGAAGCGCTTACTACGCTTCGGTGGAGTCAAAAAGTATATTTGCTAGCAGAATCCGCTGGAAAGCGGAGCCATAGACGGTGATAGCCCCGTACGCGAAAGTAACTATACCTCTGCAGTCTTTATCTTGAGTACTACGGGTCTCGTGAAACCCTGTAGGAATTTGCCGCGACTATGTGGTAAGGCTAAATACTTTTGATGATCGATAGTGAACGAGTACCGTGAGGGAAAGGTGAAAAGCACCCCGGTGAGGGGAATGAAATAGTATCTGAAACCGTATGCTTACAAGGAGTCGGAGCCCCGCAAGGGGTGACGGCGTGCCTATTGAAGAATGAGCCAACGAGTTAGTACGTGCTGCTTGCTTAAGCCCGTGAGGGTGAAGGCGTAGTGAAAGCAAGGGTTAACCCCCGATTTAGTAGTACGTACTAGACCCGAAACCAGGTGATCTAGCCATGGCCAGGTTGAACCAACTGTAACAGGTTGGGGAGGACCGAACCCACGAGTCGTGCAACGCTCGGGGATGAGTTGTGGCTAGCGGTGAAATTCCAATCGAACCTGGTAATAGCTGGTTCTCCCCGAAACAGCTTTAGAGCTGGCCTTTCGCAGTAACTATAGGGGTAGAGCACTGAATGGGGCCGGGTGGAGCAATCCTACCGATCCCAACCAAACTCCGAATACTGTAGTGCAATGCGAGAGAGTTAGACTATGGGGGCTAAGCTCCATTAGTCGAAAGGGAAACAGCCCAGACCGCAAGCTAAGGTCCCAAAATCAATGTTAAGTGTAAAAGGTGGTGATTCGACTCAAACAACCAGGAGGTTGGCTTAGAAGCAGCCATCCTTTAAAGATAGCGTAACAGCTCACTGGTTCAGTTGGATTGCGCCGAAAATGTATCGGGGCTAAACATTGTACCGAAACTGCGGCTTTGTCTACATTTCGATGTAGACAAGGGGTAGGGGAGCGTTTTGTGCGCGCTGAAGGTGATTCGTGAGAATTGCTGGAGCGCACGGAAGTGAGAATGTTGGCATGAGTAGCAAAAAGACGGGTGAGAACCCCGTCCACCGTAAACCCAAGGTTTCCTGGGCAACGCAAATCGACCCAGGGTTAGTCGATCCTAAGGCGAGGCCGAAAGGCGTAGTCGATGGAAGAGCTGGTTAATATTCCAGCACTGCCTACGGGCAACCCACACACTGACGCATTCTGAATGTGTACACGTCCTATGGGATGGGCGCCGCTGAGCTTTACGCTTGGCGGAAGGCAAAGGTTCGCCGGAGCCAACGTACGTTGAAGGAGTGCCTAGAAAAGGTGTGTGGCATGGTCTGTAGGTATCCGTACCGTAAACCGACACAGGTGGGTGGGCATAAGTGTGCCAAGGTGTACGAGAGAATACTCGTTTAGGAACTCTGCAAAAAAGCGTCCGTAAGTTAGCAATAAGGACTGGTCACCGCAAGGTGACCCGCAGCTAAAGATTTCAAGCGACTGTTTAACAAAAACTTAGGTCCCTGCGAAAGCGCAAGCTGATGTATAGGGGCTGATGCCTGGCCAGTGTCAGAACGTTAAAGGGAGAGGTTAGTCCTTCGGGGCGAAGCTTTGATCTGAAGCGCTGATGAACGCCGGCGGTAACTATAACCGTCCTAAGGTAGCGAAATTCCTTGTCGTGTAAGTTACGACCTGCACGAATGGCATAACGACTTGAAAACTGTCTCAACGAGTAACTCGGCGAAGTTGCAATTCCGGTAAAGATGCCGGATACCCATAGTTGGACGAAAAGACCCCGTGAAGCTTTACTACAACTTGATATTGAACTATTATTTCACCTGTTCAGCATAGGTGGGAGCCTTCGGGCAACAGTGAGATACCACCCTTGTGCTGTGATAGTTCTAACTTATTTCCCTGAATCGGGAGAGAGGACAGTATCTGGTGGGTAGTTTGACTGGGGCGGTCGCCTCCTAAAGAGTAACGGAGGCGTTTACAAAGGTTGGCTAGGTTCGGATGGAAATCGAACCGATAGCGTAAAGGCACAAGCCAGCTTTACTGCAAGACTGACACGTCGCGCAGTTACGAAAGTATAACTTAGTGATCCGACCGTACGATATAGGACGGCGGAAGCTCAACGGATAAAAGCTACTCCGGGGATAACAGGCTAGTCTGGTCCAAGAGTCCACATCGACGACCAGGTTCGGCACCTCGATGTCGGCCCGTCGCATCCTGGGGGTGAAGAAGCTCCCAAGGGTTTGGCTGTTCGCCAATTAAAGCGGCACGCGAGCTGGGTTCAGAACGTCGTGAGACAGTTCGGTCTCCTATCCACTATGGGCGTAGAAATTTGAGAAGGCTGATCTCTAGTACGAGAGGACCGAGATCAACGAACCTCTAGTGTACCAGCTGTCCTCCCAAGGGCACCGCTGGGTAGCTACGTTCGGTTAGGATAAGCGCTGAAAGCATCTAAGTGCGAAGCCGTCTTCAAGATTAGATTTCGTTATCAGGCTCCTGGTAGACTACCAGGTTGATAGGCAGTAGGTGAAAGCTCCGCGAGGAGTTGAGCCGAGCTGTACTAATGTCCGATCTATTTAACCACAAGAACAAAGACGTACGTCATGTATTTTAAAACCTTCAGAAGTTGTGGCGCTAACATCTTAGCGCTATCCTTTTGGTGGTTTTAGCAAAGGGGTTACACCTGTTCCCATCCCGAACACAGCAGTTAAGACCTTTAGCGCCGATGGTACTCGCAAGGGGAGAGTAGGTCACCGCCAATTTATGAAAATTCCCGCCTTTTTAGGCGGGTTTTTTCGTTAGATTTTTATCCTTGACTTTTGGGCACTACTTTGATAACATGGTGACTGCTGAGTCTGGTGCATTCGTGGATATTCGCCCATCCACAATCACTGGACTTTCGATGGAGCCGGGTCAGTGATCCCCCGAAGCTGACCCGGCGACTTTTTTAGCCCCTCTCAGGCCCCTTGGGCCTTTTGGCGGCGGCCGGTGGCCGAGGGGATTATGCGGCCACGCACCCCTCGGCCACCACTACATTTTTGTTCTTTATTTCTAGCATGGAAGCTAGACAGTTTTCTGGGTCACCGAATAGCATGGATGCAACATTTGGTGACCTTATTTTTTTACTGAGGATTAGCCGCAGTTGGCACTATTGACAAACCGCAAGCCCTAACGTATATTGTTTGAGCTGCATTGGCGACGTTGACCAAGCGTTGACTCGTGGTCTTTCCCCAAGGGACCACGACCCCAAGCAAGGTGGAGACAATAGTCTCCACACCTCCCGCTCCAAGGGGCCGAGCGTACACCCCAGCGCTCGGCCCCACCCTTATACATCAGTCCTTTTCCTTCCCCCGCCCCTTTAGGGGGCAGTTCCGCAGCCGAGGCCATCGACACTTCCACTCACGTGGGGCATATGAGTGTCGATGGCCTCATTTTTTTATTCTTGACCTCCTCACTTCTTGGTAGTATCATAGCTCTATGACAAAACCAATCAGAGTCGCAATTAATGGATTTGGCCGCATGGGTCGGCTTTTTTTGCGTAATGTATTTGATGACCCCAGCATTGAAGTGGTGGCCATCAATAGCCGCGGTAGCGCCGCGTTTTACGCTCATCTTTTGAAATACGATTCATCATATGGTATTTGGAATAAAGAGATTTCTATATCAAGTGACGGCCATATTGTCATTGATGGTACCTCAATTAAACTACTGAACGAAAAAGAGGATCCTAGCACGTTGCCCTGGAAGGCGATGGATATTGACGTGGTGATTGAATCAACCGGCGTGTTTAAGAATCGTGAGGATTCGTCGTTGCATCTGGCCGCTGGTGCCAAACGGGTGGTGGTCACTACGTCAATTAGCGATGATGACATTACGCTTATTGCCGGAGTAAATCTGAATCAATTTGATCCAGCTAAGCATCAGATCATTGCTGCTGCATCATGCACTTCAAATTGTTTAGTGCTGACGCTGACCCCACTTCACAAACAGTTATCTATTGTTCACGGATACGTAACGACGGTACATGCTTTTACCAATGAACAACATCTGGTTGACGCGCCGCACCATAAAGAAGATTTTCGTCGTGCCCGAGCCGCTACCGAATCAATTATCCCAACCTCCACTGGCGCGGCTGGTACGGTTGAAAAAATCTATCCAGAATTAACAGGGAAACTATCGGCGATGGCGATGCGTGTGCCGATTGTATTACCATCAGTTATTTCCTTAACCCTTGAGTTGAAAGAAAAAACCACCACTGAGGTGATCAATGATATTTTGCGTAAAGCGTCTGAAGGTGAGATGAAAAAAAATCTTGGTTTTTCTGGCTTGCCATTGGTGTCCGTTGATTACCGAGGAGATACACATGGGGCAGTCGTAGATGGTCTATCAACAGAAGTAGTTGATGGAACGCTGGTAAACATTGTCGCCTGGTACGATAACGAGTGGGGGTATATTAATCAACTTGCTCAGGTAGTCAGACACGTCGGCAGCGCCCACTAGCAGTGTTTGGCCAGTGCGCCAAGCAGTAACCATAGCACGCCTGTCTTTTTTTATATGGTTCAACCAAAACTTTTTTTACCGGGACCAACTGAGGTGCAAGAGTCATTGCGCTTAGCAATGACTAAACCGATGATTGGCCATCGGGGTAATGACTACGCCGCATTGCATCACGACATCGTTGCTTCATTGCAGCAATTTTGTGGCACACAGCATCAGGTACTTATTTTCACCTCATCAGCTACTGGTGTGATGGAGGCCTGCATTAGAAATGGTGTGGCAAAACGAGTGTTGCATGTCGTTATTGGTGCGTTTTCTGATCGCTGGGTAGAAATTAGTCGTGCCTGTGGCAAAGATGTTGAGGCGGTACATTTATCATATGGTGCAGTGGCATCTCCGGCCACATATGCTGAAGCGCTCAAGCACCACCAGTATGATGCCGTTACCATCACTCACAATGAAACTTCTACTGGCGTTATCAAT
>JAHFHR010000026.1 GCA_023246815.1 bacterium
ATGATCGCGTACCCTTCCAAAAGAATGCCATCAGCGTCAACTGAGGTACCAAGATAAAATATATCCGGTGCCACCTCAACAGCATGCGCTGGGATCGTGACGGTGACCGGTGCAGCCGCTTTTTGCTGGCTCGCGGGAACTCGTGTAATCGCTGAAGCACTTGACGTTACGGTAAGTAATAATCCGAGAGCTGTAGTGATAGTAATAAATTTTTTATTCATATAGATATATAAATTATTATTCTAAATTAGAGTATACAAGAAAAATAAAATCAGTCAAATTATAACTCATGCCAGGTACCAAGCTGTGTGCCAATTTGTTGACCACCACCGCCAGCAGGGCTAAAGAAAAAAGATGACAGTGCTGGCTTGAATTCAACAGTAGCGTTTTCATTCAAATGTAACGTTTTACTCACGCCAGCATTAAGTATCGTATTGTTACCACCGCTAATACTCAAGACACCATTCAAGCTAATAAAAACAGTGGACGCAGAATTGTTAGCAAGCGATATCGCCGGATGGGAGATATCAGGACTCGTATAATTAGAAATAAAAAATACAAAGCTAGCAGGGTTTCCAGAACCAGTGATGGTACAATTATTACCAAGAGTGATTACACCATCGCTGATAATTCTGACGCTCTCGGCTCCTTTGGCAGGATTAATGGTAATGGTGCAATTATTATTAAGCGTAACATCGCCAGTAATATACAAATCCCCATCAAGCGTTAAGGTTCGATTATTATCAATTGAAAGATTACCGTTAATTCTTACCGAACCAAGTGATTGAGAAGACGTTATACAATACGAACCAGCGGGCAAACAATTAGAAGTCAGAACTGTTACAATGTCAGCTTTCCATTGATCAATGTCAGCTTGTAAAATAGGAAAAGGTTTGACTGGAGGCGTTGTCAGATCAGAGACCCCACTAACGGTAGAATTCTGGATTGAACCAGCATGAGCGTCACCATTAATAATAAGACGATCAATTAGTCCGCCAGCTGCCCAAACACTACCGGTGGTTGTTGGTCTACCATTGCCACTACCGCTTCCCGTGACATTACCATTTGAATAAATATCACCAATAACTCCACTATTATTATCCAATTGCACGCCACCAGAGCCACCCTGTACAGCATAGGTAAATCCACCAGCAAATGAAGAGGTATCGGCAACTACTTGTACTACGCGGACATTTCCGTTAGTATCAGTAGCCCGTGATTCAACCACTCGTTGATACGCAGTTGGCCCAAACCCGACGGTTACAACAACCGGTACTCCGTCAACGGTTAAGTTATACGTTTTCCCTGCCGCCGGACTTTTAATCAACCGGTATAGCCCCTCATTTAAACCCGATTCGGCCGCGTAAAAAGTTTTATCAATCACCCCTCCAGCATTGGCCAAACGCAAATCATCAATCGCAACGGACGTAACCGATACCACAATGGCCAATGCAAATGAGGCAATACCCAATAAGGTGATAATAGCGATCACTCCCTTTTGTTCTTTTATAGTGCGCTGTTGATCCATAGATTGATTAATAGAGTTGTGGCCGTGGCACTACGGTGGTGGTGAAATCAAGTTTATATCTCAGACTTTTTGGCGCAGTGGCATTGCTCTGTTCTACGGTCATCTGAAATGCTACTGCCTCGGGCGTGAGCTGCTCAAACACTAAGGCAGTGACGCGAATCTTGTTATTAGTAATAGCGATGGTCCCATTAGGATTGGTCAGCTCCACCAGATTATTGGCCGCATCATAGGAAATAGTGACCTGCTCATTATTAAAATTAGTCAGCGTAATTTCATCACCAGCCAACGCATCAATTGATTTAGCGGTTTTTATTTCTTGACTGATCCTCGCGGCAATCAAGCGACTATTTTGAGTAACTTCTTTAGCATTTAAAATCCGAGCGGTACGCTTGACCACATCAGCAGTAAAGCTGGTGAAAATAATGGTTGCTGCCGAAATCACGGAGATATAAATCAGCAGTTCAATCATGCTAAAGCCGTGCTGTTTTTTGAAATGATTTTTCATAAATTCTGCCAGGCGGTAACAATACTACTCATGCTCTCCGATTTTGTGTGGCCACGTTCATTCCAAAATACAGTCACGGTTATCTGTTTCGTACCAGGATCAAGTGTGCCTACTGGATCAATGTCAAGGGTAGTGGCATTTCGGCGCAAAGTTTGGATAGTTATTTTACGAGAAAAAAATGGATTGGCCGGGACCGATTCAAGCGCACCACCCACTAATGAAACAAGTTCATAGGTACTACCATTTTTAGTTAAAGAAAAATTCGTTTGGCCAACATGACCAATCGGATATAGCACCCAGCATGAGGTATATGGTGAAGCAGGAGTACAGTTTTGACCATCGGAAGTAGGGCAAAGCTCATCGGCTGAGCCACTACAATTAAAATAATCATTTTTAAAAGCAGTCACCAGCTCAAGTGACTCTTGAGCATAAATAAAAGCCTCAGTCTTCAGTTGACTGGCATTAGCAAGCCGCAAAATAGCACTCAATGATTTACCGATGGCTACCACCACAATCACGGTCATTGCCAACGCAATGATTACCTCAAGAATACTGAATCCGCGTTGATTACGAGCGAGGCTCATAATGATGAGATTGCGCCTGATTCCGAGATAGTAATCGCGCGCTTGATTCCGTCATCATACCCAACAGACACAATCACCTGATTGGGTATGTCAGCTTCACCGGTTAATCGATCAAAAATGACATCACTATTCTCACCATCAATAAACTCTATATCACCCTGTAACTCAAAGGTGGTGCTATAACTAGGACTAAACATAGAAAAACTATCCGTACCAAAATGAATACCATGCGGCTCAAAACCACGAGACGCGATTGAACGCTGCTGGGCAGTACGGAGTGCAGACACAATCTCCTGGCGCTGTGTATCTAAAGCAACATTTTTGCGCATGTTGTTGTATGATGGTGCCGCAATCACTGCCAGTAAAGAAACTAACGACATCACCACCAGTAGTTCAAGTAAGGTAAACCCAGTACCACGGTTCAGCTCCAGTTGAGTAGTATTTTTTTGTTGGTACAGGTACATATTAGATACTCTGGGCAAATGACCAAATCGGAGTTAAAATAGAAACCGCCACAAACCCAACACCAAGACCAATAACCAGCAGTAACACTGGTTCAATAATTGACGACAAATTGAGAATCGTGGTCAATACCGATTTTTCATAAAACACCGCCAGTCGACTAAACATGTGATCAAGCTTACCGGTTTTTTCCCCAATCTCAAGCATGCGTGTTGACATTGGCGGGTACAGTGCTGGGTAGCCGTGCAATGCCTCGGTCAGCGGGACACCCTTGCGTACCACCAGTACCGATGCCTTAAGACTTTCTTGATAATAGACATTGCCACAGACTGACGCGGCGAGCTGTAGACCCTCGTCAAGCGAGATACCACTCTTCAACAATGAACTCATTGAACGCGTAATTCGAGCTAAGTTAAAATCCTTGACGATATTTTTTACCACCGGAATTCTTAATTTCACCGCATCCCAGACGCGTTTGCCTTGTGGTTTTTTCACCCAAAAATACAATGACAGACCCGCGATTAACAGTGCCAGTGCAATAAATAATCCGTAGGTATTTAAAGTACTACTAATAAAAATTAAAATTTTAGTAGACAATGGGATTTCAACACTATATTCAACCAACAGTTCGGTAATGGTTGGCACCACGAACGTCATCATTAACGTCACAATGGCCAACGCTGCCGCAATAATAATCGCCGGATAAATCATGGCACTACGAGTTTTCGTCAGTAGCTCATAGTCCTGCTCTTGTTGCTCAAGTAAGTGCAATAAGACGGCATCAAGGGTGCCGCTTTTTTCTCCAACCTTAATCAGGTTGACAAAAAATGGTGAGAAATACTTGCCGTGTCGTGAGAGTGCAACGTTAAATGCTTCACCTTTTTTAACATTTTCGTATAAATCAAACAGAACTTTTTTCAACGACGCATTACCACTTTGTTCACCGGCAATCTTCAACGCTTGGTCAAGGGCAATACCGGACTCAAGTAGCGTATGGAGATGTCGCGTAAAGACAATTTTATCAATCCGCCGAATAGTAGACAGTTGTAAAACTCTACTCAACTGCGAGTTGTGCTCTTGCTTAATGTTCACCACCAAGAACCCAGCCTGCTCAAGGGTGGCAATGGCTTTTTTTTGACTCCGAGACTCAATAGCGTCTTTGACGTATTTGTTCTCTTTATTAACTGCCGTGTAAAGAAAAGTAGCCATGTTAATCTTTAATCACGCGCAACACCTCATCAATGGTAGTGCGTCCATTGAAGACTTTAAGTAGTCCGTCTTCGGCAAGGGACAGTGCCCCCTGTTCCTGGGCACGCTGTTGAACTAAGTCCGGTGACGCACCTTCTAAAATTGCTTTCCGAACGGCATCATCAACTTTAATAATTTCATAAATACCAATACGGCCACGAAAACCGGTCTGGTTGCACTTGTCGCATCCTTTACCATAAAGCAACTGTAAATCATCCAAAGTATCACCACTTGAGGCGAGCAAACCAAGATTTTTAACTTTATTAAACACCCCTTCAATATCTAGATACTGTTGGTATTCCTCAAGGTGTTTAAGGGGGTTGCGAACCCGTACCCGACAATCAGGACACACCTTTCTAACCAGCCGTTGACTGATAATCACGCTCACCACTGAGCCAACAAGGTATGCTGGAACTTTCATTTCAAGGAGTCGCTCCGGTGTCATAAAGGCATTATTAGTATGCAGCGTTGACAGCACCAAATGGCCGGTCATCGCGGCGTTCACCGAAATATGAGCAGTATCGGCATCACGAATCTCTCCAACCATTAAAATATCCGGATCTTGACGTAACAGCGATTTAAGCCCATTAGCAAATGTCAGATCAGCCGCTGGGTTAATCTGTGTCTGACTGACACCGTTAATACCATATTCAACTGGATCCTCAATAGTACAGATATTAAGATCCTCACGGTTCAATAGATGTAGCAACGTATATAAGGTAGTGGTTTTTCCTGATCCAGTCGGTCCAGTGACCAAAATCATACCATGGGGTTGGGCGGTTTCTGCTCGCAATAACTGAAAATCGCGCTTATTCAACCCAAGTCGCCGCAGGGTAAATTTGTCATTCTCCATATCAAGCAACCGCATCACAATTTTTGAACCATGCATGGTGGGGATAATGGAAACACGAATGGAGACCTCTCGGTCATTAAAATGATACGAAAAACGCCCATCCTGAGGACTGGTATGGGTATCAATTTTTAAATTAGCCAAAATTTTAATGCGCGCGATTATGGCGGGATGGATCTCCCGAGGAAGTTCAACGATATTATAAAGCATGCCGTCAACTCTAAAACGGATAGTAATGGTATCCGATGAAGGCTGGACGTGGATATCTGAGGCACCCTGCATCAAGGCACGCTCCAAAATAGTATCCACCATCTTGATCATCGGCACGAACTGGGCCATTTTTTCTACTGACTCATTTTGAGCAAGCGCTTCCTTGGTGCTATCTTCAATAATCTGGCCAAATTCTTGAGAAAGTTCACTGTTATATTTATGTAGTGCGAACTTAATTTCCTGAGGTGTGGTAATGAAAATCTGGGGCTCAAGTCCAGTTTTTTTTCTAATAAAATCAATGGTCTGGTTATTCTCTGGCTGGGTAGTGGCAACGCAAACAATGTCTTTAATCTTTTTGAAAATAACCACTGAATGTCGAGCGGCAATTTCATGAGGGATAAGGTTTAAAACTTGCTGGGCAATGACACGACGCCGTAAATCAATGGTTGGTAAATCTAAAACCTCAGAAATCACCTGCATCGCTTTATCGTCAGGGTTTTTAGAATGTTCAATAATACACTGAGCCAAACTTTTATCGCTCTCTTTAGCAATTTTGAGAAAATCCTTGAGTTGATCTTTCGAAAAAACACCCTCTTGCTCAAGAGTTTTAATGAGCTTATTATGCTTATTTTTTAGAAGAAGGCCGCGCACCATGTTAGCTTAAGGTAAATATAAAAATGATTTTTAGACAAAATAAATAAACCACTGGGCAAAGTCAACTAACGTTGTAACATACCAAGAAAATAAAGAATTGTCAAGTAATATTGGAAAACTGAAAAAACAGTATATTTAGTCTACACAAAAAGACGATAAAATCCAAATAATCAGACAAAAAAGCTCATTGCCAGTCAGTTGGTAGGTGCCAACTCCAGACCACCTTCGGTGTAACGATTAGAGGCATTCCATAAAAACCAGCCATATCCTCCCCCATCATAGGTGGCCTGTTTTTGCAGGCGAATCATTTCAGGGGTATACTCGGCGCCTAAATCAAAATCTTGAAGCCAAGGACGAAGCTTTGCTTTAGAGTCCTCATTTTGATACTGTTCCACGCGAATCAAACTTCTATGGATGATTTCATAGGGATGTTCTGCCGGATTAGCAAATCCCTCAAACCCATCCGGATAATGAGAGGGGTAAACCATTGGCGCAATGTAGTCAAAATAAGGCGCGGCATCGGCATAGCGCTGACCAATACCCATACCATCATTTCTCCATAAAACCATACCAAAAAGGTCGGCTGAAGTAAGCGCAGGCTTGAACATCAATCTATTACCTACATACTTATAAAACTGCCCCATTACTTCATTTTTAGATTTATTGTCTAGATTAGCGTAGACAATTTGATTAATATTACCATCTGATGGAAACCTGATATAATCAAAATTTATTTCATCAAACCCTAAATCAATAGCCTCTTCAGCTAAATCTAAATTGTAATCCCAGACCAGCTTTTCGGTAGGATCAACCCAAGCCTGTCCCTTAAAGTCCCTCCATAAACCACCAAACTTTGACTGTAAGGCAATTTCAGGCTTATGAGCTGCCAAATAAGGATCCTGGAAAACAACTATACGAGCAATAGTATAAATCCCTTTTTCTTTAAGCTCTTGCAACCAATCTGCCAGATCAGAAATCCTAATCTCCTCTGAACCAATCTCATCCGCCAGTGGTATATTAGTATCAAAAAAGATGCGGCCACTGGCATCTTTGACGTCAATAACTACTGCATTTAATTCTGTCTTATCCACAAGGTCAATAAGCTCTTCCCGACGTTCTTTCCAGCCAGCGGTATACCCCGTGAGGTAGATAGCTTTAACCTCACGATCAGTTGGCTTGTGTGTAACGATGTATGACTGTGCAGGGGTAGTTACAAAAATGCCCAAGACTAAGCTTGTCAAAATAGTAAAGACGCTGGCAACGGATAGTAACATAACTAATCTTTACTATACCAAAAAAGCAGCGTACTGCTAAGGCAACAACGTCATATGCTATACTGCATTAACAGTGCCCAGCATATGAAAAA
The DNA here is from genome assembly GCA_023246815.1 of bacterium. Taxonomy (GTDB): domain Bacteria; phylum Patescibacteriota; class Patescibacteriia; order Buchananbacterales; family UBA6539; genus JAHFHR01. Next base: position 7,408 of record JAHFHR010000026.1, read on the forward strand.
AATTATCATCTTTTCTCTAGGCCTTATTGCCATTGCAGGGATAGCTACCGCGGTCTATAGTGTCAACAGAAATCAACCTAAAACAAAGGAAGAAAAATTCTTCCAGGAGTTTGAGCTGGCTGGTGAAAGAGAAAAACGACCGGTGTTCGAAAAATACATAAATGAGCTTGGGCCAACCACCATGCTTGATATACTGGAAAGTCACTACCCTGGCTGCCACTCACAGGCGCACGAACTGGGACGAACCATTTTTGCTCAGACAAAAAATATTGAGGAATCTTTTACCACCTGCAGTACCCGCTGCTCATATGCGTGCTTCCACGGTGTACTCATGGAAATTTTTGCTGACAGTACGGCCCAAAAAGATGTTATCCATAATCATCCAGAAGGTACTACCGACCACCTCCATGTTGAAACTGAAGATATTATTACTAAAGCAAGAATAGTCTGTGATGATCTTGGGAACACTGATGATACTGTCAAAGGAGCATGCGTCCATGGTCTTGGCCATGGCTTTACACTACTCTTCCCAGATAATCTTACATCCGCTTTAGATTTATGTAACACTATTTATAAGGATGCAGCATCTAGATTCTATTGTGCCAGTGGAGTATTCATGCAGCGAGATCTTGATCGTGGCGCTCAAGATGCTCAATCAGCAAATCCACTCTATCCCTGCGATACATTTACTGATATACCAGCCGCCTGCTATGCATTCAAAATAACACGCCTCGTTTACGAGCAAAACTATCAAGATGATGATATCATCAAACTCTGCCTCTCTCTACCAACCCACGAACGACGAGGATGTTTTATGGGATATGGCTTCCATAACTACATTCCACTATTAGAAAATCCTGAACTCCTTGGAGAACTATGTGGTACTGGCGATACTAATGATAAAAAAATGTGTATTGACGGAGCTGTTCTACAAGCAACGCTGTTTGACCAATATAATCTCCAACCAGCTTGTGAATCATTGACAGATAACGAGTTACGACAATGGTGCCAAGACGCGGTAGTCCAGCGAGTCTATAGCTATGACCACTCATACGACCTCTACGTTCAGTAACTACTCATGGTACAGACCGACGTAGTGTTTTCTTTTATGTTGCGGTAACCGCTCAATCGCATATCGCAACATGGTGCGCGGCATTGCCTTTGCATTCAGGTCTAAAAATTTCTCTAGTACTTTTTGGTCCTGCTTGCCTACCTCACGCAACATCCACCCTGTAGCCTTGTGAATTAAATCATGTGTGTCTTTAAGTAGTAGTCCAGCGATGTGTAGCGTATCAGTATATTCCCCTTTTTTAATAAACGCATGGCTGGCCACAATAGCAATACGTCTGTCCCAGACGTTTTTTGATTTAGCGAGCTTATACAAGGATATTCTTTTCTTATCTAATAAAAAAGCACCCACAACCTGAGAGGCTGAGCTATCAACAAGGTCCCAGTTGTTCACACGATTGCGGTACTGTATGTATAAACGGTAAATGGCACGACGCTCCACTGCCGTGCCATAGCTAAATTGATTGATCAAAATAAAAAGCCCGGTCGATCGGTGCTCATGAATCGGCGAGGTGAGTAACTGTGCAATCCCCTTCAATGGTAGATCATGAAACTGTCGCGCGATCACGCGCTGCTGCGGCACCGTAACACCAATAAACGTATCACCTTCTCCGTACTGCCCTTTTCCGGTTTTAAAAAAACGCAGTGAAGACTGCGCACGTTTTTGGTTAGCGTATTTTTTTAGCGCACGTGTAATAGCAACAGCGGTTGACATCTACTACATCATCCCCTGAAACTTGGCGGCCATGGCCTGCTGGGCGCTACGATGAGCATCGTTGATCAGCTCCTTAACCAACCGTGCTTGCTGTTCTATATCCAATTGGGCATTAAGTGTGATTTCTTCAACACTAAAAGTGCCATTGATCACCACCCGTACACCATCTTTCTCCGCGGTAAACCGTTGCGCTTTTACTTCATCTTGCAGCTTTTTAAGCTGCGCCATTTGCTTTAATTTGTCTAACATGTTCTTATTCTAATTATTTATCTTCAAAACACCGTCAACGACATCTGGCAATGTAACGCAGTTATCCTCCGCTGAAAAATGTCCAGCCTTATGTTTAATAATGACTTCTGCGTGCAACTCTTTCTTAAAAATATCAGCAAACCGCACATCAACGTACGGATCATTATCTGAATAAATTGCGATAAAACGATCTGTATGTTGTTTGACCTTTTTAAAATCTATCGGAGTAGCAAAGTAGTTTGCAATCTCTGAATAGCCAATGTCTTCGGAAAATCCAGCGACTAGAATCACTCCCCCAATTTGTGCACCCTCAGACAACGTTTCTAAGTAACGTAAAATTGTCGGACACCCAATACTGTGGCCAATCAAAATTAAGTCTTTGTCCGGCTTACCAATCACCTCTGCCAAATGTGGCACCCACGTAACCATACTGGGCATATCTGTATCAGGAAAAGCCGGCACCAAAACTTCAAAACCATGTGACGCTAACTCTTTTTTGACTGCAGGGTACCAGCAATACTCTGGCTTACCACCCCAACAGTGCACAATTATAGCTCGTTTCATACCTAAACCTCAGAGGGCAGTCCGTCAGTTGACGGACTGCCACTGTTTATAAGAAAGAAGGTCTATAATTTTGTGCTCAAACCTCGGGGGCAGGGACTCGAACCCCAATTACCTGGACCAGAACCAGGCGTCCTACCATTAGACGACCCCCGAGGACTGAGCGCAAATTCAAATCATTAAGCAACTCAATAACTAAAATAATCTTCTTTCATTCCATTAGACGACCCGCCCGCAACGCTTCGCAAGCGAGCTTGCTCGCGTAGCGATGCGGGCGGGCCCCCGAGGACTGAGCGCAAATTAACCAACTATCTTTCCACCAAACGCCTGAGC